>PTKB01000216.1 GCA_002937555.1 Alphaproteobacteria bacterium MarineAlpha10_Bin2
ATACAACATGTTCTGTCATACATGATAGGAAATACAATATCTAGTAAATTGGCCAAAGGAGAAACCGCCCGTGCGGTGATGATCGCGGCCTCCGGCAGAGCCGCGTGGGGAGTTGTGCCGCGCGCGATACGAATATTGTGAATGGTCACCGAAGCGCCGGTAATCAGCGCCGCTTCACGCAGAAAGGCACATTTCTTTGCGCTGGCCTCGATCAGATGAATGTCGCTCAGGCCCATGATCGCCAGCAACATGCCGGGAAATCCGGCGCCGCTGCCGACATCGATCAGCGCACCTTCATAGGGCGGTATCACTTCGCGCAATTGCGCCGAATCGGCCATGTGGCGGCGCCACAGATCGTTCAACGATTCCTTGGAAACCAAATTGACGCGCCGGTTCCAGCGATTCAGCAGGTCGGCAAAGAGCTCCAGGCGCTCGCATGTTTCACGTGAAACATCGCTGTCCCGGACAAATTCTTCTATGCCATAGCCGGGCATGAAATCATCCACGAACTTTGAAATGTTTCACGTGAAACAATCGGCGCAATTAGCATACGCCATTGCTTAGCGCAGTTGGTAATCGGCAGGTTCCAGCCGCTTGACGTGGCGTAGCAATGCGGTGATTGCGGCCGGTGTTACTCCGGCGATACGCGACGCGGCGCCCAATGTCGGCGGTGCGCTTTGCTGCAATTTGTTGCGCGCCTCAGTCGATAATCCGCCGATTCGAGAGTAATCGAGGCCGCTCGGCAGCGCCAAAGCCTCGTCTCTTCTGAACGCATCGATATCCGCGGATTGGCGCTCCAAATAGCGGGCATAACGGGCCTCGATCTCAATCTGGGCGAATATCTTACCGTCGAGATTTTCGAGCCGCGGCCATATCCGCCTAAGTCCGGCTTGGCTCACATCGGGAAATGCAAGCAACTCAAAGGCGTTTCGAACGACCCCGTCATGTTTTATTTTAATACTGTATTTCAATAACTTATTAGGGCTAGCATGGAGATTGTGCAGCTCTTTGGACGCCGTCTCCAAGGAGTTTTTTTTGTCCTCAAACGTCGCCCGCCTCGCCGCACTCACACATCCCAAATTAATGGCCATCCCGGTCAGCCTTTGATCGGCATTGTCGGGCCGTAATTTGATACGATACTCCGAGCGCGAAGTGAACATGCGATAGGGCTCCGCAGCGCCCTGGGTGGTGAGATCGTCAATCATGACGCCGATAAAGCCATCCGCCCGGCTCAATATAAACGGACGATCACGGCCGCCAGCGGCCAATGCCGCATTGAGGCCGGCCATGATGCCTTGCGCCGCAGCCTCTTCGTATCCGGTCGTGCCGTTTATTTGGCCGGCGAGATAAAGGCCCTCGATGCGCCGCGTTTGCAGGCTCGGCAACAGCTCCCTGGGATCGACAAAATCATATTCGATGGCATAGCCCGGGCGGATCATCTTGACCTTTTCCAAACCGCGAATGCTGTGCAGCATTTTGAGCTGCACGTATTCCGGCAAAGAGGTGGAAATGCCGTTCGGATAGACGGTGTGATCGTTCAGACCTTCGGGCTCGAGAAATATCTGATGCGAGTTGCGGTCCGGAAAGCGCGTGATCTTATCTTCGATAGACGGGCAATAACGCGGCCCGACGCCTGTAATCAAGCCCGAGAAAAGCGCGGATTTCTTGAGGTTTTTGCGTATCAGATCGTGGCTCGCGGGGCCCGTAGCGGTAATGAAACAGTCGATTTGGCGTTGCGCGATTGTGTCATTCAAATAGGAGAAGGGCTGAGGCGGATTATCGCCAGGTTGACGGTCCAAGCCGTCATAATCGATCGACCTGCCATCCAACCGGGGCGGTGTGCCGGTTTTCAGCCGCCCAAGCCGAAAGCCGTAGCGTTCCAGGGTATTTGCAAGCCCCGCTTCGGCTTTGTCACCGACCCGCCCGGCGGAAATCCGCTCCTCGCCGATATGAATGACGCCCTTCAGAAATGTGCCGGTGGTGAGCACCACACGGGGCGCCAATATTGTCTCGCCGCGGGCCGTGATGACGCCGGTGATCTTGGGTCCGCCGCCGATCGCAATGTCTTCCACCGCTTCGGCTCTGATGGTGAGATGCGCCTGGCGGTGCAATTCCCGCTGCATCGCGGCGCGGTAGAGCGCGCGGTCCTGCTGCGCGCGCGGGCCATGTACCGCCGGCCCTTTGCTGCGGTTGAGGACGCGGAATTGGATGCCTGCTTCATCCGCCATGCGGCCCATCAGGCCGTCCAGGGCATCGACTTCACGTACCAATGTGCCCTTGGCCAATCCGCCGACCGCCGGATTGCATGACATTTCGCCGATGGTCTCAAGCTTGTGCGTCAGCAGCAGCGTCTCGGCGCCGAGGCGCGCCGATGCGGCGGCGGCCTCGCAGCCGGCATGACCGCCGCCAATGACGATTACATCGAATTTTGCCTGTGTCTCGCTCATGTCGTACTTCTGTTGTTCCAATATCTAGGCGGCTCTGAAGTAAATTAACTAAATGTCGTGGGTACCGGTAGTTACTTTCCGATGCAGAAATCTTTGAAAATGATGTCCAAGACCTGCTCGATATCGCTGCGTCCGGTGATTCGTCCTAGCGAATCGGCAGCCAGGCGCAATTCTTCCGCGGCAAGCTCCGCACCCGCATCGATATCATATCTTCGCAGTGATTCCAGACATTTTTCCAATGCGTGGCGATGGCGCGCCCGAGTCAGCACCGGCGAGGCCGACGGCAGATAGCGTGCTTCAAGAAAATCCGTGATGCGCGCAAGCAAACTATCGAGCCCTTCTCCGGTCTTGCACGAGATCTTGAGCGCCGGTATGCCGCCGATTTCCGCTTGCTCGGCTTTATCGGACAATAAATCGCATTTGTTCAATACGGCCAGCGTATCGCCGTCGATTAATGCCTCGGTCTCTTCGCAGACGCTCGGCCAGCGGGCGCCGTCGAGCATGACGATCTTGAGGTCGGCGCCGGCGGCGCGTGCCCGGGCGCGGCGTACGCCCTCCGCTTCAACACCAGTTGTCGCGGCACGCAAACCGGCGGTGTCGGCGATGGTGAGCGGCCAACCGAAAAGATCGATGCGCACTTCGATGACATCGCGCGTGGTGCCCGCCTCGGCTGCGACAATCGCCGCGTCTCTTCCGACTAAGCGATTGATAAGGCTTGATTTTCCCGCATTCACAGGGCCCAGTATGACGACCTGAAGGCCCTCCCTCAAGCGCTCGCCCCGGCCGCCGTCCTGCAAATGCACGGCAATTTCAGCGCCGATGGCGCTGATTTCGGGCGCGACAGGTTCGAGCACGCCGGATGGCAACTCCTGATCAGAGAAATCTATGGTTGATTCTATTAATGCGCGTGCTTTCAACAGCCGGAGACGCCAATCCTCATACAGTTCGGCCAACGCGCCACCGCTTTGCCTGAGCGCTTGGCGGCGCTGGATTTCGGTTTCCGCATCGACCAAATCGGCGATGCCTTCGGCGGCGGTGAGATCGAGCTTGCCATGCTCGAATGAGCGGCGCGAAAACTCGCCGGCCTCGGCCGGGCGCAAGCCGTCCAGGGCGCCCAAGGCGGCGAGCAGCGCGGCGGTCACGGCACGACCGCCATGAACATGAAACTCCGCCACATCCTCGCCGGTATAGCTAGCCGGCGCAGGAAACCACAGCACCAGCACCCGGTCGATCTCATCGCCGCTCTCGGGGTCGGCGAGGCGGCAAAGCTCGGCGTGGCGAGGCGGCGGCAGTTCGCCGTCCGTCAGGCGGCAAAGAGCCATGCCCGCCGCCGGGCCGGAAACCCGCACCATCGCCACCGCGGCCTTTCCCGGCGCGCTGGCGAGAGCAAAAATAGTGTCGTCAAAGCGCATCTTCTCCGCTGCCTCGATTGCGGCGCAATTGGGCTCCGGCGTCTAAGGTAAAGTTATTGTTCCGTTTGCGAAACCAAGCCGATTGGGGAGCGGCGTCACTCCGCGGCGTGAATCTCTGCTCCGTTGATACGCGCTTCGTCGGGTTCCTCTTGGTCTGGGTGCAGCATCAGGCGCTCCACACGTTCGCCTTTTAGAATATGGCGTTC
>PTKB01000217.1 GCA_002937555.1 Alphaproteobacteria bacterium MarineAlpha10_Bin2
GGCGGCGATCGTATCCTGCCATTTCGAGCGCGGCACGATCTCGTCCACCAACCGCCATTCGAGGGCGCGCTTGCCACGCACGCCTTCCTCCACGGTGCAGAAGAAATCAGCGCGGTCGCGCCGAACGCCGCGCTTGTCGACCAAACGGGTGAGGCCGCCGGTGCCGGGCAGCACCGCGAGCAGCGGAATTTCCGGCAACGAGACAGCGGACGCGCCATCGTCCAACAGCACCAAATGATCGGCGGCGAGCGCCAATTCATAGCCGCCGCCGGCGCAGGCACCGTTGATCGCGCATATATATGTCTGTCCCGAATGGGCGCTGGCGTCTTCCAGGGCAAGCCGGGTTTCATTGGTGAACTTGCAGAAATTGACTTTGTGGGCATGGCTGGAGGCGCTCAGCATGCCGATATTGGCGCCGGCGCAGAACACCTTTTCCTTGGCCGAAGTGACGATCACCGCGCCCACTTCCGGATGCTCGAAGCGCAAGCGTTGGACGGCGTCGTTGAGTTCGATATCGACGCCGAGATCGTAGGAATTGAGCTTCAGCTCATACCCGGGACTGAGCCCGCCGTCGGCATCCACATCGAGCGCCAGGGTGGCGACGGGGCCGTCCAGCGTGAGCCGCCAATGGCGGTAACGCTCTGGCGCGGTGCGAAAGTCGATGTCAGTCACGGCACCTGCCTTGCCTTTGTCACGACCAGTTGGGCGGGCGGTTTTCGCGGTAGGCTGTCATCGCCTCGCGGAAATCGTCGGAGCCGGTGGCTTGAGTTTGACGCTCCTTATAGAGAGAGAAAAAACTCTCGAAATTGAGATCGAAACAGCTCTCCAGCATTTTCTTGGAGAGCCTGCAACCGGTAGAATTGGCTGCGCTGACACGCTCGACGATATCCTCGAATTCCGCCGCCGCAGCGTCTTCCGAGACAAGATAATCGATCATGCCGATGCGCTCGCCTTCCGCCGCGTCGATCATGTCGCCGGTGATGATCAGCCGCTTGGCCCGGCCCAGGCCGATATAGCGCGCGAGACGCAGAGTGCCGAGGCCGGGAATGAGACCTTCCTTGATCGCTGGCAGGCCGAGCTTGGCGGAGGGTGTGGAAACGCGGATGTCGGCGGCGAGCGCAAGCTGCAAGCCGCCGCCCAGGGCATAGCCGTGGATCAGACAGAGCACCAGCTTGTCCATGGTTTCGAAGCGCCGGAGCGCGCGGTCCCAGAGATCGAAATAGCTGTCGTCGATCAGGCCGGCGGCGAGATCCTTGAGGTCGATGCCGGTCGAAAAGGCGCGCCCGGCGCCGGCGATGGTGACGATGCGGATGTCTTCATCCTCCTCAATCCGCGCCGCCAGCGCGTCGAATTCGTGTGCACCGGTCATTGCGACGGCATTTAGGATATGCGGTCGATTGAACGTTATCTTCGCCCGACGGCCATCTTTTTCGTAAATTATCGTTTCGTAATCGCCGGCCATGGTCGGTGCTCCGGAATTCGTTTTATTCGCCCGCCCGACCACTCTATGCTGCCGCCTCACCAAGGGACAATGGCAACCGCGAAAGCACACTGGATGCCCCGACGACCTTTTCGCTGGTACAACGCCATTGGCCTTGTAGCCGGCCTTGTATTCGCACTTTTCCCCATATTTTGGATGATTTCGACGTCGTTCAAACCGACCCATGAATGGGCGGCGACACCGGCGGTGTGGATTACCAGCAATCCGACTTGGGCCAACTACGCGCCGCTGTTCGTCGATTTCAAAGGCATATACATTGCCGGCAACGGCGCCTCCTGGCAGGCCATGCTGCACTCGTTCATCGTTTCCGGCGCCGCCACCTTCATCTCACTCTTGATCGGCGGCATGGCGGCGGTCGGGTTCTCGCGCTACCGCGCCGGCGGGCACACACTGGCGATCGCCATTCTGTCGGTGCGCGGTATTCCGATGGTGGTTATCGCCATTCCGTTTCTGATCCTGTTCGGCTGGCTGGGCATACGCGATACCCATATCGGGCTCATTCTTGCCTATGTCGTCTTTACGGTGCCGTTCGCCTTCTGGATGCTGAAGAGCTTCATCGACGAAGTTCCGGCGGAGATCGAGGAGGCCGCCATGATGGACGGCATGTCGCGCTGGCAGGCCCATTTCCGCGTCACCTTGCCGCTGATCAAGGGCGGCGTGATCGCCACCGCATTGTTCATATTCATATTGAACTGGAGCGAATTTCTGCTCGCGGTTGTGCTCACCGAAAAGACCGTAATCACGGTGCCGGTAAATATGAATCTCTATGGCGGCGCCGCCGGCATACAGGCAGCGTTGGCGACCGTTGCCGCTCTCCCCATCGTCGTCATGGGCCTGATGATTCACAAACATTTGGCGCGCGGGTTCACGCTAGGAGCGATAAAGCGTTGAATCGGCCGATTTGTCGTGCGAACGGTATCTTTTCGCCGGAATAAGAAAAAACTTGTTCCGATACATACATTTCTGGCTTTACGGCCCATGAGTGCACGGCTATGTTCCACCAGCGTCTGGAGAATTCGATTGCCGTTGCATTGCCCGATTTCGTATTGGGACAATGGAACAGTGAAACCAATGTTTTGTTGGCTGCGGTCCGGATGCCAAAAAGCGGCTCGGGCCGCCTAGCTTTAGGGAGCAATGAACATGTCACACGCGGAGAAGAAAGTACGTTTCAAGAAAGAGCTATACCGTCTTTGGGGTATGCACTTGTCGCGCGACTACAAAGTTTCGCGCCGCGATCTGATGAAGGGCATGATCGGCCTTGGCCTGAGCGCCACCGCCATCTCAATGATCATGCGCAAAGCCCCGTTCAGCATAAAGAAAGCCTGGGCGGCCGAGGGCAACACGCCGGAAGAGCGCGCCATTAACGCAGCGAAGGCCCTCTATGCCAATTCGCCGAAGAAAACCATCTCCATCATGCATCCGTCGGGTTCGGGCGGCAACATGTCGCCGTTCAGCGCCGAATGGAAAGAGCTGACCGGTTTCGATGTCGAGCTGATCGAGGTCCCGGTGACGCAGACTCATCAAAAGGGCATGCAGGAAGCGGTCGCGCAGACCGGCCGGTATGACCTGATGCTGCCGGCGCCCTTAAGCCTTCCCGACTTTGCCGAATCGGGCCTCGCGCACGATCTCACGGCGTGGGTCGATCAGTACAATCCGGAACTTTTTGACGGCCCCAACAAGTTGGAATACCCGGTTTCGGATTTCGGCCAGAAATATAAGGGCAAGATGTACGGCCTCTATTGCGATGGCGACTGGTGGCTGTTGAATTACCGCAAGGACAAGTTGGCCGAGGCCGGCAAATCGCCGAAATCGAAACGCTCTGTGGTCGATACCTGGGCAGAATATGACGCCCTCGCTGCGGAAATGACCGACAAGGACAATGATTTCTGGGGCGCCCTGGAGTATCGCTCACCGTTCTGGAACAAATTCCACTGGATGACCCGCTTCCAGTCGAAGGGCGTGCTCTATTTCGACAAGGACATGAAATCCATGGCCGCCAGCCCGGAGAGCATCAAGGCCGTTGAGGGCCTTGTTAATATCCAGCAATACATGCCGGAGGAGCAGTTCAGCTACGGATTCACCGAAAACTACGCGCAATATTACGCCGGTGGCCGCGGCTTCTTCGAGTTCGGTTGGCCGTCTCTGTGGCGTTATAGCCATGACGTCGCGGGCGCACAGTCGATTATCGCGGGCACGGACGCCAATGGCCCAACTCAAACCGGCATCTCCAAAGTGCCGGGCGATATCGTCAATGGTAAACTGATCCGCGCCGACGTCATGCCGTTTGCGTGGGATTTCGTGGTCAATGCGCACTCGCAAATTCCGGAAGCCTCTTATCTCTATGCGCAGTGGCTGACCGGCCCGACCATGTCGATGCGTTCGATCCCGAACGAAGGCGGGTATTTCGATCCGTGGCGCAACAATCACTTCCTCGATCCGTCAGACGAATTCTTCTCCGCCTATCCGGGCGATTTCTTGGGGACGTCCTACGAGGCCGTGGTCGATTGCGTGCCGGAGATCATCCTCAGAGGTGGCGCGGAATATCACGACGCATT
>PTKB01000218.1 GCA_002937555.1 Alphaproteobacteria bacterium MarineAlpha10_Bin2
ATTGGAAAACGGTAACCTACGATATGGCAACAGCAAAATCGGCCGCAGCTAGTAAGTCGGCCAAGAAACCCACGGCTAAATCCACCAAACCCCGGGCGGCGGCGAAGGCGGCCGCCAAGCCGGCGGTCAAGAGTAAAGCCGGCCCCAAGAGCGCCGGCGTCAAGGCGAAACCAGCAGCCAAGACGAAATCCGCTGCAACGGTGAAGAAAGCCGCGCCAGCGAAGAATACGGCGGCGGCAAAAGCGAAAACGGCAAAACCAGCAAAACCGACGAGTGCGGCGAAACCCAGCAAAAAGGCGGCAGCGAAGTCCGCGCCGGCCAAGAGCGGCGCGGCCAAACCCAAGACGGCGGCCAAATCGAAAGCCGAGGATCTGCACGGCTTCACGGTTAGGGATTTTGTGGTTTACCCCTCACATGGGGTCGGCCAAATCTCGGGCGTCGAAACGCATGATATCGGCGATGTGTCGTTGCGCGTCTTCGTCGTCGTTTTCGACAAGGAAAAGATGACCCTGCGCGTGCCGATCGACAAGGCAAACTCCTCGGGCATGCGCCGGCTCAGCTCGGCACAGAAAATGGAGCAGGCCATTTCCACCCTGAAAGGCCGCGCCCGCACGCGCCGCGTGATGTGGAGCCGACGCGCCCAGGAATATGACGCCAAGCTCAATTCCGGCGATCCGGTATCGATTGCCGAGGTGGTGCGCGACCTGCACCGCGACGAGGGCCAGCCCGACCAATCCTATAGCGAACGGCAAATGTACGAGGCGGCGCTGGAGCGTTTGGCGCGTGAATTCGCGGCGGTGGAAAATACCGACACCGAACAAGCGGCGGAGAAGCTGGAGAACGTGCTGCGCGCCGCCTGACGAAGCGGGGTAGCCGTCATGGCCGGGGTGGATCGCGACATATTTGCCACCTTTCGCCGTGCGCGCCGGGTTTGGGCGGTGGCGGCGATTCACGGCGAGGCCGAACGGCTAAACAAGTTACACGACATGCTGGGCGAGCGTCTCCAGGACGGCGACCGCCTGGTCTACCTCGGAAATTACATGGGGCATGGCGCGGCGGTCGGTGAAACGATCGACGCACTGCTCGGATTTCGCCGCCAATTCCTCGCCGCACCCGGCGTGTTTGCCTGCGACATCGCTTACTTACGCGGCCAGCAAGAGGAAATGTGGCATAAATTGCTGCAAATCCAGCTCGCCGTGGGCCCGGCCGAAGTGCTGAGCTGGATGTTGGAGCAAGGGTTGGAAACGACGCTCGCGGCCTATGGCGGCGACGCCGAAACAGCGCTTCGGCGCGCCCGCTCGGGCGCCCTCGAACTCGCCCGCTGGACCAATGAATTGCGCCAGCGCATGGCCGAGCGGGGCGGCCATGTCGAGCTTATGTCGAGCTTGCGCCGCGCGGCGTTCACCGACGACGGATCGCTTCTCTTCGTCCATGCCGGCATCGACAGGAAACGGCCGCTCGACGCCCAGGGCGACGCCTTTTGGTGGAACATTGACGATTTCACCAATTTGGACGCGCCGTTTTCCGGCTACCGCAAGATCGTACGCGGCTTCGAACCCGATCATTCCGGCATCCAAATTGGTGACTTCAGCGCCACCATCGATGCCGGATGCGGCTTCGGCGGGCCGCTTGCCAGTGTTTGCTTCGACGCGGACGGCAAAGAGATCGAGCGCCTCGAAGTCTAATCATTCCACCCAGGTGTTAGCATCGGCACGCCGCGCGGCTACTGACGCCGCGCGAGACAGCGACGCGAGTTCGAACGCCGTCCTAACAAGAAAGTGAACATATATTAATCGATCTTCATTGTGCGTCCCGCACATTGAAGATATAGTTTTTAATTATTCTAATTAACAAGAAGGTTCGGGCGTCATTATCGAATAAGTGGAAATTCCGCGGAAATCCTCATGTCGGCATATGACAGCAACCATCATACCCAACGAGCCGAGCGGCGATTTTTTACCGATGCGATCAATGCCCCGCTGCTGACCCGCGAACATGAGCATGAGCTCGCCACGAGATGGCGCGACGACGACGACGAGGCGGCGCTGCATGAAATCGTCTTTGCCTATTCGCGCCTGGTGATCAGCACCGCGATGCGATTCCGCAATTACGGCCTGCCGGTCGCCGATCTGGTTCAAGAGGGCTGCATCGGCCTGTTGCAGGCGGCGGCGCGTTTCGAGCCCGAGCGCAATGTTCGCTTCTCCACTTATGCAAGCTGGTGGATCCGCGCGGCGATGCAGGACTTTGTGCTGCGCAACTGGTCGATCGTGCGCACCGGCACGACGGCGGCGCAAAAATCGCTATTTTTCAATTTCCGCCGCTTGCGCGCCAAGATCGGCCGGGTCGACGGCCCGCTTCGCCGAGAAGGGCGCGAGCGCATCGCTTCGGAGCTCCGGGTCCATCTCAGAGATGTCGAATTGATGGAGGGCCGCCTGTCCGCGAGCGATCAATCGCTCAACGCACCGATAGGCGAAAACGGCGAAGGCGAATGGCAGGACTTTATCGCCGACACGCGCCCGCTCCCGGAGGAGACGGTGTTCGAACATGTCGATAGCATGAGCCGCTCCGCCTGGCTGCATGAAGCGCTCGATACGCTCTCCGAGCGCGAGCGCATCATCATCGGCAAGCGGCGGCTGCGCGACGAATCCGTGACCTTGGCGGAGCTTGGCCGCGATCTCGGCATTAGCAAAGAGCGGGTGCGCCAGATCGAACACAAGGCGTTGGAGAAACTGCGCGCCTTGTTGGTGTGCCGGGTCGAGCAGCCGGGCGATCTGATTTTCGAATAAAGTTTCGCCTATTCGCTGACGATCTTGACGCGGCGGCCCGGCGTCAACGGCTCGCCAGCGCGAAGGCCATTCAGAACACGGAAGCGCTCGAGCGCGAAATCCTCGACCGCCATGCTTCGCGACAGCGATTCCGCCGTATCGCCGGAGCGCACCCGGATGACACGCAGGCGAAGCGGCTTCAACGCCGCCGCCGCGCTCAGGCGGCGGAAGCTGAAGGTGGTGCGGCGGTAATCCCCGTTGAAACCGGCCGACTGATCGGGCGGCGTGAGGAAAAGGAAGCGGTAAACCTGATCGCGTGAATAGCGGATGGCGACGAGGCGCACATCGCGCCGGCCGTCGCGGCCAGAGATACGCCCGGCGCCGGTCGCCGCTTCCATGCCGTTGATATCGATTGTCTCGACGCCGGAAAAATTAAATCCGTCGCCCCAGACGCGGGTCAGATAGCGTTCAGTGCTCATTTTCGGATTGTCCAGCTTGCGCCCGTCGAAGCGCATCATGGCGCCGCCCGAATGCTCGCCGAACACCGCGGCTTCGCTATTGTGAAGGCGAAAACCGGGCGGGGCGGTGAAGCGGAATTTTAGCTCCGCGTGGGCGAACTCGCGTCCTCGGACATAACCCTGATGCGGCGAATCGCCGTAAATCATGCCGTCGATCTGGTTGAGATAAATGTCGGCGTCGCGGGCGAGGCTGTTTGCTGCGGCCGAGCGCGCGCTCGCCGCCGCCTTCTCGACCCGCGCGCCGGTGCGCGGGTGGCTTGAAAATAGGCTTTGGACGGGATCCTGGCCTTCCTTGCCGGCGATCTTGAGCGCCAGCTGATGTTCGGCGCCCATGGCACCGAGGAAAGACGACATCGCCAGCGGGTCGAAGCCGGCCCGGGTCAGATAGCGCACGCCGAGTTGATCGGCCTCGAACTCCTGGTCGCGCGAAAAGCCCTGGATATAAGCCCCGGCGGCAAGGCGGGCGGCATCGTTGAGAAGCGGCTCGCCGACAACAGCGCCGAGCACCGCAGCGCCGAGGCTGGCGAGGATGCCGCGGCTCATGCGCTGGGCCGAATGGCGCGCGGTGACATGGCCGATCTCATGCGCGACCACGCCGGCGAGCTCGGCCTCGTCATTGGCCAGCGCCATCAGGCCGCGCGAAACATAGACATAGCCGCCCGGCAAGGCGAAGGCGTTGATGACGGGCGTGTCCAGGAGGGTGAAGGTAAACGGCGGCTTGGGTTGCTCGGAC
>PTKB01000219.1 GCA_002937555.1 Alphaproteobacteria bacterium MarineAlpha10_Bin2
GCGAGTCGCGGAGCGGCAAGTCGGCGAACATCGCCTTTACCAGGGCTTGGCAATCATCGAACGTTCCGTCGATGGCGACGTTGTGCACGTTCGGAGCATAGACGGTTGTCATCTGCCGGCGCTGCACCTCCGAGACCCGGCCATGAGGATGCAAAATGATGATCGAGAGCGATTCCCGCCCGCGGCAGGCTTCGATGGCGGCGGATCCGGTATCGCCGGACGTGGCGCCGAGAATCGTCAATCGATGTCTGCGCCGCGCCATGACATGATCGAACAATCGGCCAAGAAATTGCAAAGCATAATCCTTGAACGACAATGTTGGCCCGTGGAACAATTCCATCAGCCACAGGTCCTTGCCGAGCTGGACAAGGGGCGCCGTCGCTGGGTGATCGAACACGGCGTAGCTTTCCCGCGAAATGCGTTCGAGCGCTGCAAGCTCCACGGCGTCGCCGACAAAGAGCCGTGTCAGGCGAACGGCGAGATCGGCGTAATCGAGCGCGGCGAGTTCCTCAAGTTCACTGCTTGAAAATGGCGCCGGCCAGTCGTTCGGAACGAACAATCCACCATCGCGCGCAAGGCCGGCCAGCAACACGTCCTCGAACGACGCGCCGGTATCGTCCTCTCGGCGCGTGCTCACATATCGCATGGGCGATAACTCTTTGGCATTATCAAATTCACCGCCAGACTATACGCCGCGAATTGCTGAGGGCAAGCGGGCCCCGTCAGTTAAGATACCGTGCTTTCAAATGCGCTTTGAAGGCATCGGTTTCCAGCGGCCGGCCGGTAGCACGTTCGATAAGATCTTGGCTCGAATAGCGCGATGCTTGGCTGTGAACGGCATCACCCAGCCAAGTCATGAGCGGCGCAAATTCGCCGGCGGCGATGTCGGCGGGCAATTCTGCAATATCCCGACGGGCGCTTTCGAACAGCTGTGCTGCGATCAAAGCGCCTAAGGTATAGCTCGGAAAATAGCCGACATCGCCCCCGGCCCAGTGAATATCCTGGAGACAGCCCTCGGTGTCGTTGCGGGGCGTCAATCCGAGAAATTCCTGCATCCCGTCTTGCCACGCTCCGGGCAGATCCGCCGCGTGAAGATCGCCCGCGATCATCGCTTTTTCCAAACTGTAGCGCAGCATGATGTGCGCCGGATAAGTAACCTCGTCCGCATCGACGCGGATATAGCTAGGCGCCACATTGATCGCCAGGCGATGCAGATTTTCGGGGACGAAGGCGCCCTCGGCTACCGTGTCGGCGGCGGAGAAAGCCTCGCGCATAAGCGGCGCGGCAAAGCTGATAAACTCGACACCGCGGCAGACCTGCATCTCCATCAGCAGCGATTGGCTCTCATGCAGGCTCATACTGCGCGCGTCGCCGACTGGCTGCCTGCGCCACACCGCCGGCAAACCCCGCTCATAAAGCGCATGGCCGGTTTCGTGCAATACCGCCATCAAGGAAGTGGTGAAATCGCTTTCGTCATAGCGCGTGGTGATGCGCACATCTTCAGAAACGCCACCGCAAAAAGGATGATGGCTCTCGTCCAATCGGCCATGATCGAAATCGAATCCGAGTCGCTCCATCAGGGCTCGGGAAAGCGCCTGCTGTTGTGCCACAGGAAAAGGACCCTCGGGACGAAGCGGCGCCGGCGCGCGCGCCTGCTTGTCGAGGACTTGCGCCAGAAAGTCAGGAAGAAATGCCGCCAGGTCATCGAAGATGACGTCTATCTCGGCGCACTTGAATCCCGGATCATAGCCGTCGATCAGGGCGTCGTATGGAGCAAGGCCAAATGCCGCCGACTTAGCTTCCGCCTTTTCACGAATCAAGGCAAGCAGGGGCTCAAAGGTTTTTTGGAAGGCAGTGAAATCGTTCGACGAGCGCGCCTCACGCCACACCATTTCGCAAGCCGACGCGGCAGTGCTGAAAGCCGCCACCAATTCCGTCGGCAGCGCATTGGCGTGGGTCCAGCGGTGGTGCATTTCAGTAAGATTGGCGTCTTGCCAGGGGCTTAAGTCCGCGCGCGCGGACTCCGCGGCACCAAGTAGATCGGCTAGCACTGCGTCGGTCATCAGTTCATGCCGGATCACATCGAGTTCGGCAAGCTGCGCCGCGCGCGCCTCGGCACCGCCGGTCGGCATGATAGCGGCCCAGTCCCACTGCAGCACGGCCGCAGCGCCGCCCAAATTCGCCAAGCGCCGGAAGCGCTGCTCAAGCTCTGCGTAGGCGCTCAAGAATCTAATCCCGCAGCGCCGGCGCGCGCCCGGCGGCGTCCGTCACGCAGCATCAGATAGGTAATCAAACCCAGAGAGGCCGCGAGCGCGTACCAAATAACGGCATATTGCAGATGCTCGTTCCTGAGCTCAGTCTTTGTTTGCCCGCCAATTGGGAAGCCGCCCGGATTGGCCGCCGCACCAGCGTCGACCAAATAGTCGCGCGGCGCAACGCCGGCATTGCCGTAGAGCGACGGCAAATCGATCCAATACCAAAAATTTTCCTCTGGGACGTTGTCAGGGGTCATCCAGCCCGGGATATTGCCGCCGGTGAGTAGCCCTTCGATACGCACCACACCGTCAATTTGCCCTTCGCCACGCGTTGCGGGGTCCTTTCGGTCCAAGGGGATCCACCCACGATTAATCAGGACAAGGCTGCCATCCTGTCTCTCGAATGGTGTAATCACATGGTATCCTGGATTGGAGTTGTAGGAGCGCGCCGCCAAGAACATTTCCTGTTGGTGCCGGAAGCGGCCTTCCAGCCATACCGGGCGATACAGCATGGCGGCGGCATCCTCGACCACGCCCGGCAGCGCCATGGCCTCGGATTGAGAGCGCATGTCGCGGAACTCGTTGATGCCGTTTTTCCACATCAGGCGCTGCACTTGCCACGAGCCGAGCGCCAACAAGATCAACACGCCCGGGATCGCAACGAATATCGCCCAGCGGCGCGCCCGCAGCAGGGAGACTTCATGCTTCGTCGTCAAATTCCAATACCTTAAGCTTGAATTGCACGGCGATCAGCAGCGCTTTTGCCGGCCGCAAGGCGCCGAGACAGCCGCCCAGGATGGCCGGCGCCCAAATCACAAGATGCACCCAATAGGGCGGCTGATAGTCGATTTCGACCCACAGTGCCAAGCCAACGATTATAGCGCCGACGATAAGCACGACAAACACCGCCGGACCGTCACCGGCATCGTGTTTGCGCAGCTCGAAACCGCACTGGGCGCATTTCTCGACAACCTTCAGATAGCCCGCATAGAGCCGCCCCCTGCCGCATTTGGGACAACGACACAACAGACCGGCACGAAGGATTGAAACGGGTAGTGGTGGCGCTTCAACCATGCCTTCGCAAATTCCTTACAGAGTACATTCCGGAGCCCACCGCCGCCGGCATTCTATGCCAACGGAACAACGCCCGCGAGCCCAATTGAGAGGCCCACGGGCGTCGATATTTCGCTACACACCCCCGGGTCAGGGCGGCGGTGAGATCGCGCGCTCAGGCGCCTCCCCACCAATAAACCCAAATAAACAGGAACAACCAGACCACATCGACGAAATGCCAATACCACGCTGCTGCTTCGAAGCCGATATGTTGGTCCGGCTTGAAATGGCCGCGTGTCGCGCGCCATAGGCAAACGCTGAGGAATATCGCGCCGATGGTCACATGAAAGCCGTGGAACCCGGTCGCCATGAAGAATGTCGTGGAATAAATTCCGTCACGGAAACCAAACGCCGCGGTGGCATATTCGTACGCCTGGATGACGAGGAACAAGAAACCCAGAAAAACCGTAACTGACAATCCCAGGATCAATTGTTTCTGGTTGCCTTCCTTCAACGCATGGTGCGCCCAGGTCACCGTGGCGCCCGAGGTCAACAGGATCAGGGTGTTGAGAAAGGGCAGTTCCCAGGCATGCATGGCCTCGACGCCAGGCGGCGGCCAGGTGAATTCGATCGCCGCGGTCGGCATGATGGAGGCGTTGAAGAAGGCCCAGAAGAAGGCCGCGAAAAACATCACTTCGGAGGCGAT
>PTKB01000022.1 GCA_002937555.1 Alphaproteobacteria bacterium MarineAlpha10_Bin2
ATTTCGTCATGCCCGCGATGGGTGACATGCGCGGTTTGCACGGTCAGTTCCGCATCTTCGGTAAAACAAGCGATAACATCGTCCAAATTCTTGTTGTCGACATTGTAAAAATAGGACGCTTCAACCAATTCAATAATCTGTTCGGCGGTTAATTTTGTCATCTAACGTCTCTCCCAGGAGCGTAAGTGGTGCCCGGGGAGAATGTAAGATAGCGTGCTTGTGCGCAAGAACACATGCGCCGAGTTTGCTATTTTCCGTCGATCGGCCAGGGCGCTCGGATATGCCAACCACACTTTGGGATTTTTCACTGGAAACCTATCGCCGCCCCGGCGTGGAAGAGGCCTGTTGGAAGTTACAGGACGAACTGGGCGCCGACGTGAACATGCTTTTCTATTGCTGTTGGCGCGGCGAATTTGTTGCGGGGGAAATGGGCGCCCTGCTGGCCGAGTTGGCGCCTTGGCAAGACGGCGTCGTGCGCGGGTTGCGCACCGTGCGGCGGACCCTGAAACCGATGCTGGCGGAATTGCGCGACCTGTCCGAGCCGGTTGCCGGCTTGCGCAGGAAAGTCGCCGCGTTGGAACTCGAAGCGGAGAAGTTGCAGCAAGACATGCTGACGCGCCATGCGGAGGAATATGCCAAAGACGCCCCGCCGTCGCCCCATGCGGCCGTTCAAAACCTGAAGCAATATCTCCGATGTTTGACGAACGCGCCGGACCGTAACGCGGTAAACGGTCTCGAAACATTAATCGAAGCAGCCTTTTCGAATGCCCCCAGGGGTGACGTCAAAGCCGCATTGGCGGTGCTAAACCAGATCATGGAAACCTAGCCGATGCCAGCCGGCCGCGCCTTCCCCATTCCGGTACCGGCCAGCGGCATACACACGATGCCTGTCAAATCAGTCCGCAACTCAGGGAGAGCGAGTCATGGCCGCATATGTGACCGCCAACATTGAAGTAACGAATCCAGATCTCATGGAAGAGTATGCCGGCAAAGCCGGGCCCACCGTCAAGGCGCATGGCGGCAAGGCCATTGTGCTCGGCGGGGAAGCGGAAAAAGTTGAAGGGAATTGGCAACCGAAACGGCTTGTCGTCTTCAATTTTCAGATATGGCGGCGGCGAAAGGCTGGTACAACTCGCCGGAGTATCAGGAAATCTTACCCCTGCGCTTAGAAGCCTCAAACGGCGACGTGGTCATCGTCGAGGGGACCTGAGCGCGCGGCCACGCGCGCTACAGGTTGAGCGGCGCGAAGGACAACGCGCCGTCGCGCGTCGTTTCGCGCACGTCTTCGGGAAGTGGGATCAATCCCCTGTCGGCGAGATGGCCGCACGGGCCCAGGCGTCCTCATGGGTGAAGGCGCCGATATGGGCGTTCTTCACGTAGAAATACGTCGACCGTGAGACCGGATAGCCGGCATCGGAAATTGTTTCGAAACTTGTTTCCACACCGTTGATCATGCTGGCCCGAATGTTGTCGCGGTTCTGATCGAGAATACCGAATCCGATCACGCCAAAGGCATTGACATTAATTTAGATATAACTTAAATATTAAGTGTATACTTAAACAAAGGAAGAGAGAACCATGCGAACCGTAATGATCAGTTTTGTTGCCGTGCTCATGATTGCCGCCGCCTCGGGCCTGGCGCGCGCCAGCGATGACGCCAACATGAAAGTCGTCAACAGCTTTGCCATGGATGTGATCAACGCCCATGACGTCACCGCCGTCGACCGGCTGTTTGCCGCCGATTACCGCGAGCACACGCCGATGGGCACCAACACCGGGTCCGATGCGTTCAAGGGCTTCGCCAGCGCGATTTTTAGCGCCTTTCCAGACGTGCAGGTGACCTACACGCCGCTCTCCTCGGTGGGCGATCTGGTTACGGTCTATGGACATGTTACCGCCACGCATCAGGGCGAGCTGTTCGGCATTCCGGCGACCGGCAAGCAAGTTGCCTGGACCGAGCTTCACGTATTTCGCATCGTTGACAGCAAGATCGCCGAGCATTGGGTCGAGGCCAATTTGTTCGGGTTGATGCAGCAAATTCAAGGCGGTAGCTGAAACCGTGCCTGAGCCTGGCGAAACGCCGGACGTCTTTCACGCCATCGCCGAGCCCAAGCGGCGGCATATCCTCGATCTGCTGCTTGAGGGGGAGCGTCCGGTGCAGGCTTTGGTAGCCGAGTTCGATGTGTCGTTCGCGGCGATCTCGCAGCATCTCCGCGTGCTGCGCGAGGCGGGGCTGGTGGCGCGCCGCATCGACGGGCGCAAACATGTCTACTCCGCCGAACCGGAAGCGCTCGATACGGTGCTCGAATGGACGGCGCGCTACCGACCGTTATGGCGGAAGCGCCTCGGTCGCCTCGGCCGCCACCTGGACGGTCAGTGAGCGCGCTGGCCGAACTCGACCTCGTGATTGAGGAGGTCTTCGCCCATCCGATCGAAAAGGTGTGGACGGCGCTGACCGACCGGGAACATCTCGCGGCCTGGCTCATGCGCAATGATTTCGAGCCCCGCGTGGGCAAGGCCTTCACTTTGCACGGCGTGCCGATGCCGGGCTGGCGCGGCTGGGCAAATTGCGAGGTGTTGGAGCTCAAAGCGCCGCGCCGCATGGTGTGGTTGTGGATCTCCGCCGACGATGGCCTCAAGACCACCGTGACGTTCGAGCTCGAAGCGCTCCCGGCCGGCACCCGGTTGACGCTGCACCATGCCGGCGAATCCGATGCGACGATCGCGGAACTTCTCGCCGGCGGCTGGCCCGGACGCCTGGCCGCGCTCTCGCCGCTGCTGGCCGAACTAAGGCATGAAATCTGAACAATCCAGCGACGCCAAATTAGTTGCCTTACACCACCTAATAATTGTAATTCGAATCACATTAACCACAAATAGTTTTAGTTAACATTACTGGCATTCATGGATTCGCCATGTTCATACATCAATGAAAGGCCACAACCATGTTTTATGCCTCCAACCACGCCATGCGGCGTATCAAGCGCATCAAGGCCGCGCCCGGGATGTCGACGGACGAGCAAGCCCAAGCCATCCAGGATTTCATCGCTTCAGGCCGCGTAACACATATCACCACGGCGGACGTGATCGCCCACCATGACGAAGTGAACCGGCGCTACCGTCTTGGCGGTGTGGCGGCCCGCCCCAACTAAGACCGGCCGGGCGAAGCATCAACCGCGCCAGTTGCGACCGAGGCGCTTGCGGAATTCGCGGTCGCGCTTGAGGTGCCACTCGCGGCTCATCGCCTCGCCACGATTGACGAAGCGCTCGGCATAAACCAAGCGCCACCGTCGTCCACGGGTCGAACGTGCACCCTGCCCTGAATTGTGTTTTTCAAGCCGTGCTTCCAGATCGGTTGTCCAGCCGACATAGGTTCTGAACGCGCCCTTATCTTCGCTCCCCAGCACATAGACGTAACAAGCCATCGCGAGCGCCTGTCTTAGTCGATCGGCGTGCCGTCGGCGCCGGATTCGCGTTTCTCCCAATAGCGCCGGTCGAGTTCCTGGGTGATCGGCCCCGGTACCGCGCCCGGCATCTTGCGCCCGGTGATTTCGCGCACCGCGAGGGCGCCGCCGGCGGTGCTGCATGTAAACAGCTCGTCCGCCGAATAGAGATCGAACGGCGTGAGGTTCGCCTCGATGCATTCGATGCCGGCTTCGGCGGCAATCTCGATGAAGGCTTGGCGGGTGATGCCGCGCAGCACCCCCTCGCCCGGCGTGTAAACCTTACCGTCTTTGGCCATGAACAGGTTTGACGCCGGCCCTTCGGCGACATGGCCGTCGCGGGACAGCCAGATCACGTCGTCGCAGCCGGCGTCGAGCGCCTCGATCTTGGCCAATTGGAAATGCAGGCGGTCGAGACACTTGTAGCGCGGATCCAGGGTATCGGGCGTAAAGGCGCGGAGATGGCTGATAAAAAGGCGAATGCCTTGGGCGCGCTTGTTCTCGTCGGCGAGAAAGATATAGGGCGCCGGCCAAATGATGATGGTGGGCTCGAAGTCTCGCGGATCGGCCACCACCTTGGTCGAGACACCGCGCGTGACGATGAAGCGGATGGTGGCGTCGCGGAAGCTGTTACGCCGCATCGTCTCGATAATCGCGGCGCGCCAATCGTCATGGCTCATCGAAGTGTTCAGCATCGCCGCTTGGAGCGACTGGAAGAAGCGCTCGATATGGGCGTCCAGTTTGTAGATCACGCCCTTCCAGGCCGAGACCACATCGAACACGCCATCGCCCAACAAAAAGCCCTGGTCGAGAATCGATATATTCGCTTCGCTCAGCGGCACGTAATCGCCGTTCATGTAAATCACCGGTTGCTCGTCCATGGCTCGCCGCTCCGCTACTTGAGATGTGGCGGCGATGGTATCAGATAGTGCCGCGCGGCGCTGGGCTGGGCCGCGAACCGGCGCCGCCGAAACAACAGAAAATCCCGCATTCTGGCGGCCCCCCATCTCCAAGGTTAATCATTTGTTAACCAGGACCGGGGCATGGTTGCGCTGTCCCACTGCTCTAGCGAATCAACGAAAAAAGTTGGGCCCGATGATTATCGGCATGCAACAGATCGACAATTTCGCGGATCGCTTCCTGCCACCGGACGCTTCGCTCAGTCCGAGCGATAGGCAACGCGAGCACGTGTTTGTTATCGCGCATCTCGCGTCGCCGGTCTGCGTCGTCATCCTGTCGGCCATGCTCTATGGCCTGGCCGGTGTGGATACGCCGCAATTCTTTGGCCTCATGCTTGGGTTTGTCAGTTTTTACGCCTACCCGCTACTGCTCAAACGCGTTATCTCCTTTCGTACCGCGAGCTACCTGTCGACCGCGCAACTCACCGTGATGATCTTTCTCACGGTGTATTTTTTTGGCGGCTGGAGTTCATTCGCCCTGCCCTGGTTCGCCTCGCTGCCGATGGCGGGGATGTTGTATCTCGGCTTCCGCGGCGCCTACACCACCAGCGCCCTGGCCGTGACCGGATTGCTTGTTCTCCTCATTCTCAATTTACTCGGGCACGGCTTTCCCAACCCCATACCCAACGCATGGCAAACGCCGATGCTGATGGCGTCAATTGTTCTTTGCGTCATTTTCAATACCGGTATCGCGTTTCTGCATGTCCGCTTGCACAGCCTGTCGCAGGATTTGTTGCAAGAGCGGGACACATTATCTATGCAGATTCAGGAGATGGCGGCTCTCGGCAGCTGGGAAATCGACTATGAGAATAATCTCGTGACCTGGTCCGATGAGGTGTACCGGATGATCGGCTTGAAGAAATCAGAATATGATGGCTGCCCGGATTCCTTTCTCACATACGTCCATCCTGAGGATCGTGACCGGGTGGCGCAGCAGGCCAAGGATCTGCGAAAAGGCAAAGATCTGGAATATACCTACCGCCTGCTCCGCCCGGACGGAGACATGCGCTCCGTGCACGTTCAGGCGACGATCATCAGCAGGGTGGACGGTGTGCCATGCAAAGCCCGCGGATTTATTCAAGACATCACCGAGCGCGCGAAGACCGAAGACGCGCTGCGTGCAAGCGAAGTTCGCCTGGCGGAATTTCAAGAGATCGCCAATGTCGGCAGCTGGGACTTGTATATTGCAAGGGATAAACCGGACAAATCGCATTGGTCCGCTGGATTGTGCCGGATCTATGGGATTGAGAAAGATGCGTTTCCGCGCGATTTCGAATCCTATTTGACCTATGTGCACGAAGCGGACCGCGACAGGGCCAGGCGGACATGGACCGAAGCGTTCGAGTCCGACACACCATTTGCCGATGAGTATCGCATTGTCCGTCCCGACGGCACGGTACGCTTCACCATCATGCAAGCCCGATTGCTCCAGGATCAGCGCCTCGGCACCAAGCATTGGATCGGCACGACGACGGATGTCACCGAGCAAACGCTTGCCCGGGACCAGCTGCAACAGGCGCAGAAGATGGAAGCCATCGGCCAATTGACCGGCGGCATCGCGCATGATTTCAACAATCTTCTGACCGTGATATTGGGAAGTTTGGAGCTTATCGAAACCCGCGTGAAGGGCGACAGCACCGTGCGCGCTTTGGTCGAGCGCGGCATCAAGGCTTCCGGTCGCGGCGCCGACCTGACCGACCGGCTGCTCGCATTTTCACGCAAACTATCGCTTAATCCCACCGCCCTCGACCTCGACCATCTGGTTCTGAACATGACGGATATGCTGCGCCGGACGCTGGGCGAAATGATTGAGATACGCACCCTTGGAGATGTCGATTTGTGGCGCTGCCATGCCGACCAGTCGCAGTTGGAAAACGCGCTTCTAAACTTGTCGATCAATGCCCGCGACGCTATGCCGGAGGGCGGAGTTCTTACCATCGAGACCGCGAATATATCGTTGGACGAAGAGGCCGCCGCCGCCCATGAAAATCTCGAACCCGGCGACTATGTCATGCTCGGCGTATCGGACACCGGCGGCGGTATCGAGAGCGACATACTCAAACATGTCTTTGAACCGTTTTTCACCACCAAAGAAGTGGGCAAGGGGTCGGGTCTGGGCCTCAGCATGGTTTACGGTTTTTCCAAGCAGTCAGGCGGAAACGTGACGATCGAGAGCGCGCCAGGCAAAGGGACGGCGATCAAAATCTTTCTGCCGCGCGCGCTGATGCACCATGACGTTGCGGCTTTAAGTCCGGTGGCGGCAGCGCGTCCATCGGCCTAGAGGACAAAAATTTCCGCGGGCGCAGACGCCCCCTTCACTCATATTTCTCCGCGATAACTGCCGCGCAGCTGCTTGGTGCGGCCGCGCCGCGTCTTGGCGTCGAGGCGGCGTTGTTTGGCCGCTTTGCCGGGCCGGGTGGGGCGGCGGTGAATGGGTCGCTCGGCCGCCTTCTGCAGCAGCGCCACCAGTCGGGCCAAGGCATCCGCGCGGTTTTGCTCGCGCGTGCGGAAGCGCCGCGCGGTGATAACGATCTCGCCCTCCTTGGTGAGCCGCTTGCCCGCCAGGCGCCGGGCGCGGGCGCGCAGATCTTCGGGCAAGGACGGCGAGCCGGCGAGATCGAACCGCAGCTGCACCGCGGTCGACAGCTTGTTGACGTTCTGTCCGCCCGGCCCGCCGGCATGGATGAAGGTTTCACCGATCTCACGCGAGTCGAGGGCAATATGTTCGGTAATTTCGATCATGATTTACGACTGACCCGCAGGCCCATCTCCGAAAGGCCGGGGGGCGTCTTGCGCCCCCCTTCCCATCTCTCAGCGCAGTGCCTTTACGTCGTCCAAAGTTTTTTGCGGCTCCGGCCGCGTCGTGTAGTCCGGGTCGATATCGGCGACGCGGACGATGCCGCTCTGATCCACCACCAGGCGGGCCGGTATCGGCAACGTCCAGCTGGGGTCGCCGTTGACCTCAGCCAGATCGACCTTGAAGCCGTCATAGACTTTTTTTAGCTCGTCCGAAAAAGCGAAGCGCAGACCCAACTGGGCCGCATAATCGTTGCGCGGATCGTGCAGCATGGCGAAGGCGAGCCCGTGCTTCTTGCGCATGCTCGCACTGTGTTCCGGCACTTGCGCGGTGATCGCCACCAGTGTCGTGTTGTGGAGTTTCAAATCCTCCACGATGTCACGCAAAGCATACAGCTCTGCATTACAATAGGGTCACCAGTGGCCGCGGAATATCGTAACGACGAGCGGTCCGTCGGCCAAAAGCGCCTCGGAGCTGACCGTGCTGCCGTCATCATTATCGAGCGTGAACGGCGGCAACTTGTCGCCCACCTTAATCACGCCCTCCATGATGCCGGAGGCGCGCAGCTCGTCCAACGAGCGCGCCATCACGGCCTGCCAGTCCTTGGGAATGTTCTCTTTCCCGCCGGCCTCTATAGCCGCCAGCTTGTCTGCCAAACTCATGTTTTTCCTCCTTCAACGATTCGCCGGCCAACTTAGCATGGCGGGCCGGGCGCGCCGACCGTATTTGCCCGACTCCCTTTCACGTTCCCTTGAGCGGCATCGCGGCTTCGGGCACCGTTTCCTCGACCTCGACGCCGATGGTGGCGCAGAATGTGGCGAGGAGCTGGTAGTAACCGACCATGACGGTGAGATCGATCAGGCCCTCATCGCCCAATATCTCTTTCAGGGAATCGACCAGCGTGTCGGGCACGGTCTCGCCGGCGGCGAGCAGGCGGGCGAAACGGAGCGCCGGGCCGGTCGGCGCCGGCTCGTCTTCGATCGCCGCGCTGCCGGCAATCGGGCGCAAGCGCTCAGGCACTTTGTGGATATGGTGGCGCCACTCATATTTGTTGCCGAGGATGGCCGAGACTTCGCAAATCACCATCTCGCGCAAATCCTCATCCAAGGCGGAATGAAAGCGCGCATGCTCGCCGACCGCGGCGACCGCCTCGAGCGCGCCTGGGCTGCGTCCCATGACGGCGAACATATTCGGCAAGAAGCCGAGCTTCCGCGTCGTCAGGATGTGATCGAAGATCGCCCGCGCCGCCGGCGCCGCGTCTTCCATGATCGCCGGCGCCACCACCTGACGTTCCCGGTAACTGGTCATTGTGCCTCTCCCTATTTGACTGCGTGGCGATTTATAACGCGCCGAGGCGGACCGCGCGAGGATCGCGGCAAAGTTGACAAACACAGTCAAATATAAGGATGCTTTCGAAAAGCCTCGGCCGGCACGAACCGGCCGGCAGAAATCAAATGGGAGGACAGCATGCGGGCCGTCAACGACACCTTCACAAAGAACACCATCGAATTGGACGGCGGCGAGTTCATCGACAGCACTTTTGTGGAATGCAAACTCGTCTATCACGGCGGCGCTCTGCCAAAGATCGAGCAATCGACGCTGGATAACAGCACTTTCGCGCTCCGGGGCTCCGCCGCCAACACTATCGAGTTTCTCAAATTGTTGTGGACGCTCGGCGAGCGCGACGCGGTGGAGAGCATCTTGGCCAATATCAAGGGTGCGTAAGACAATAAATTTCGGGGAGGGATTCAACCATGAACACATCGGGAGCAAACGGCCTACTTGATCTTATCAAGGAACAGGATATCCGCTACCTCGCCTTCCGCTTTACCGATCCGCACGGCAAGTGGCAGCACACATCGCAGCATGTCAGCACGGTCGACGAAGACCTTCTGACCAATGGCCATGTTCGACGGCTCGTCGATCTCGGGCTGGAAGGAGATCAGCGAATCCGACATGGTCCTCAAGCCGGATGTCTCGACCGCGGTGATGGATCCGTTCTCCGACGACCCGACGCTTATTCTCTTTGCCGACGTACTCGAGCCGAGCACCCGCGAGCCCTACGCGCGCGATCCGCGCTCGGTCGCCAAACATGCCGAAGCCTATCTTACCGAAATGGGCATCGGCGATGCCGCCTATTTCGGCCCGGAACCGAAATTTTTCATCTTCGATAGCGTGCAGTTTTCCGTCGAGCAAAACCATTG
This sequence comes from Alphaproteobacteria bacterium MarineAlpha10_Bin2, assembly GCA_002937555.1. Taxonomy (GTDB): domain Bacteria; phylum Pseudomonadota; class Alphaproteobacteria; order UBA828; family UBA828; genus PTKB01. The sequence continues at coordinate 9,404 of PTKB01000022.1, forward strand.
CTTCTACCGCGTCGACTCCGAAGAGGGCCCGTATAATTCGGGCGCCGAATATCCCCATGGCAATCTCGGTCACCGGCCGGGACCGAAGGGCGGCTACTTCCCCGCGCCGCCGATCGACCACAGCAACGCGATTTGCAATGAGATGCTCAACGTGCTGAGCGATATGGGCGTGCATGTCGAGAAGCATCACCATGAGGTGGCGCCGAGCCAGCATGAGCTCGGTATCCGCTACGAAACTTTGACGCGCGCCGCCGACACCATCCAGCTGTATAAATATGTCGTCCATATGGTGGCCGAACAAAACGGCAAGACGGCGACCTTCATGCCGAAGCCGATCATGAACGACAACGGCTCGGGCATGCACACCCATCAATCGATTTGGAAGGACGGCGTGCCGATGTTCGCCGGCGACCAATATGCCGGCCTGTCCGAGGATGCGTTGTTTTATATCGGCGGCATCATCAAACATGCGCGCGCCTTGAACGCCTTCACCAATCCGATCACCAACAGCTATAAGCGCCTGGTGCCGGGCTATGAGGCGCCGGTGATACTCGCCTATTCGTCGCGCAACCGCAGCGCTTCGTGCCGCATCCCGCACAGCTTCAGCGCCGACGGCAAGCGCGTCGAAGTGCGCTTTCCCGACCCGGCGGCGAACCCCTTTCTCGCCTTCGCCGCCATGCTAATGGCTGGCACCGACGGTATCGAAAACCGGCTGCATCCGGGCGATGCGATGGACGAAAATCTCTACGACCTGTCTCCGCTGCATCTCAAGGAGGTGCCGACCGTCTCCGGCAGCCTGCGCGACGCCTGCGACGCGCTCGACGACGACCGCGATTTCTTGAAGCGCGGCAACGTCTTCAGCGACGATCTGATCGACGCCTATCTCGAGCTCAAATGGGATGAAGTCCTGGAGTTCGAAACCACCACCCATCCCCTGGAATTCCTGCGCCACTACAGTGTTTAGGAGGCAGCCATGAGCGACACCTACCAAGGAGGATGTTTTTGCGGCGAAGTGAAGTTCGAAGTCTCCGGCACGCCGGCGTCGGAAGGCTATTGCCATTGCAATGATTGCCGCAATTGGTCGGCGGCGCCATTCATCGCCTTCAGCCTGTGGGCGACGGATGCGGTCAAATTCACCAGCGGCGAGGCGAGCGTCGGCAGCTATTCCAAGTCCGGGCGGTCGGTGCGGAAATTCTGCACTGTTTGCGGCGCCAATTTGATGGCCGCCCTCCCCGGCATGAATCTGATCGATGTTTTTCCGAGCCAGATAGAAGGCTTTCAACCCGCGCCGACGCTGCATATCTCTTACGCCGAGAAGGTAATGCCGGTGGTCGACGGGCTGCCGAAATATTCCGACTTACCGGCCGAAATCGGCGGCAGCGGAGATCTTTTGCCCGAATAGAGAAAGCGCCGCGCGGCGCTGACGAATTCGTGACATGCTGTTGTTGCGGGCGCTTGCTATGCTGCCCGAGTGATCGGCTGCGTGACCGATCGGCGAGATCGGGAGTAAGCGTGATGCGTTGGGTTTATGCGCTTGTGGTTCTATCGCTGCTCGCCGCCACCCCGGCCCTTGCTGACATCGACCGGGGAGAGGCCGCCTTCGAGCGCGGCGATTACGAGACGGCGCCCGGTGTGTTTCGCCCGCTCGCTGCCGAGGGCGATGCCCAAGCGCAGCACAATCTCGGCTTTATGTATTACCGCGGCGAAGGCGTGGAACAGGATTTTGCCGCGGCGCTCAATTGGTTTCGCAAAGCCGCCGCACAGGGCAGTGCGCCGGCGCAGGCACGTCTCGGCGAAATGTATTACCGCGGCAAGGGCGTGGCGAAGGACCATGCCATGGCTGCCAATCATTACCGAGCGGCGGCGGAACAAGGGCATGCCCACGCGCAATCCATGCTGGCGGAGATGTACGGCGCGGGCGAGGGCGTCGCGCAAAACCATGAGACCGCGGCGGTGTGGTTCCATAGAGCGGCGGCGCAGGGTTACGAGCTTGCGCAAACCGCTCTCAGCTTCATGTACACTGAAGGCCGGGGCGTAGAGCAGGATTTCGTTCAGGCGCTGAAATGGATCGATCTGGCGGGCGCACAGAATGCCATGATCACCGCCATGTTCCGCAATCACCTCACTTTCCGTATGAGCGATGACGAGATCGCCGAAGGCGAACGGCTTGCGCGCGAATGGAATCCCGCGCCCTAGCCGCCGGTGAACGGGAAGGAGCCATCAGATCATGGATATCAGGAAGTTATTCACGTCCTTTGCGGCGGGCCTCATGCTGGCGGCCCTTCCGCTCGCGATTGTCCACGCCGCCGGCGACGGCGGCACGGGCAGTGGCGGCGGCGGCGGCGTCGCGGCGGGCAATTATGATGGCGACGACCAGAATCTCATCGCCGGCCGACGCGCCTTCGACGCGGGCGATTGGCTAGGCGCCACGGAAGATTTCGCGCAAGCCATCGAATCCGGTGCGGACAATGCCGACACCTATAACTTGCTCGCCTATTCTTATCGCCGTCTCGGCCAGCTCGATCTTGCCTTCGCCAATTACGCGCGGGCACTCGAATTGAACCCGCGCCACCGTGGCGCCCATGAATATATCGGCGAGGCTTATCTGCTGGTTGGCAACCCAACCGAGGCCGCTGCCCATTTGAGCGCGCTCAAAGAAATTTGCGGCAATTGCAGCGAGGCTATGAAACTCCGCAAAGCGCTGAAGCGCTACGCGCAAACCGCCCAAAGCTCAATGCTGCTGCCGGACGGGGAGGCCTGGTAGCGGCCTTTAGAGCGCCGCCAGCGCGTCCGCGACCGGTGTGTCGCCGGCGAGCGCTTCGAAGCAGGCGCCGATGGTGTTGGGGTGGTCGAGGCAGGCCGCTAGGATGCGGGCGGTGTCTTCGCGGCTGATGTGGCCACCGCCGGCGATTTGGCCGAGGTCCTCGGCAATGCGGATGCGCCCGGTGCCGGCATCGTCGGAGAGATAGCCCGGGCGGACGATGGTGGCGTCGAGCGCGCTGGCGCTGAGATGGGCATCGGCGATGGCCTTGGCGGCGAGAAAGTGATGCAGCTTTTGCGGCGCGCGTTCGGGCGCGCCGGTCGCCATCGAGCTCAGCATCACGAAGCGCCGGCAATTCTCCGCCAGGCAGGTATCGATCAGCGATATGGCGCCGATTTGATCGACATCGACGGTCTTCTCCGGCCCCGTCTTGGAGCCCGAGCCGGCGGCGAAAATCACCGCCCCATGGCCGCGCACCACCGCCTCCAGCGGCGCCTCGAGATCTCCGAGCACGGGCTCGGCGCCGAGCGCCAACATGTCCTCGCTCTGGCTTTCGAGGCGGATCATGGCGCGCGGCCGGTGCCCGGCTTCGAGCAGGAGCGGAATGATGAGCCGGCCGGTTTTGCCGTTGGCTCCGACGATTAAGACATCCATGGCGTTCCACTTGCCGCTGTTGTATGGCGGCTATTATTTCACGGTGCGGCGCCGGGCGTCACCCATTTGCTGCGCCGCCTGACGCGCGCGAAAGACTAGGCGCGCATCTCCGCCGGTACGACCTCGCCGCCTTCGACGATCAGCTCGTCATCGAGCCAGAGATTGCAGTTCTGCATCGGCAGATCGAGATGGCACGGCGTGTCGTTGTCGCCGCCGAATTCGGTATCCGGGCCGAGCGAAAACAGCACATTGCCGTAATGCGCGCGCCCGTCCATGCCGATGCCGGGAAGCTCCGGGTTCCACACGCATTTCTCGTTGAGGCCCCAGCCGATATGGGAGACCGCGTAGGCGCGCGGGTCTTCGTACCCGTCCATAAATTGGCATAGCTCCGCCGCCTGCTTGTCGCCGTTGATCTCCTTCACCCAGCCGTCCTTGATGATAAATTCTGTGGCGTCCTGAATGTAGGACTTGAGCGGGAAGACGATGTCGCCGGGCGCCATCACCACCCGCCCGTCGACGCCGTTCTCGGCGGCGAGCGAGGCGATAAAGCCGCCCGGCCAATGGTCCCAGCGGCCGGGTTTGGTGGTGTAGCCGTACTCGGTGAGCATCGGCTTGCCGCCGAGGCGGTAGGTGACGTCGCTGCCCGCTTCGTTGGTGAAGCGGAGCGTTTTGGCGGCGGCGAATTTTTGTTCGGCGGCCTCGACACGGCGGCGCAATTCGGTGCTCGGAAACAGGCGCTCCAAGATCTCCACCGGCTCGACGATCATGAGGATACGCGTTCCCGCCTTCTGCATCTCGATCTGTTCATGGCTGAACAGCAGCAGTATATGGTCGACCACCATGTCCGCATCCATGCATTGCTGAACCGCCTCGGGGTGCTGCGACAAGGGGTTTTCGCCGAGATTGGCGATGCGGTGGCTGGCGTCTTGGGCGTCGTCGGTGGGAATATTGATGTCGAGCGCTTCTGCGCCGAGCGCGGAGACGGCGCTTAACGAGGCGGCGCGGTATTCGGGCAACAACTCGCCTTCGGAAAGAACGGCGACGGTTTGCCCGGGGCCGATTTCGCAGAGCTCGAAATTGGCGCGGAACAGGGCCGTAAGATCGCTCTCTTGGGTCATGGCGATTTCCTCACTCGGCCGCTTGAAAGGATTTGGAATAGCCGCCGTCGCGCGCTTCGCCGTGGCTGGCCTTGGCTTCCGCGAGCGCATCGCGGCAATCGTCCTGGCGCCGCGCGCGCGCCGTATCGTCGTTCTGCATCAGGCGGTCGAGATAATAATTTTGCAGGTGGTGGATGGCGCGCTCGAGCTTCACCGTCGGGCCCGGCTCGAAGGCGCGCGAGCCGACGCCGTTTTGCAGGGATTCGAGCATCGCCAAATCTTCGGTCGCGACCTGTTCGATAAAATCGCCGTAAATCTTGTTCTTTTCATCGAAGCCCGGCGTGTCGAAATATTCCTCCGGCAATTGGGTGTAGATCGTCACCCGCGTGGTCTTCTCGTCAATCGGATGGGCGACCCAGGGCTGAATGAGATCGTGGCGGCCGAAGATATTCATCGTCGGGCGGATCCATGTGGTGCAGGCGAAGAGCTCCTCCACCTTGCCGCGCAGCCACGGCATGGTGCCGAACAATGTCACCCCTTTCGGCGCCATGGTGTAGCTTTCATAGGTCGCGTTGTAGCCGTGCTTTTTCAGGTTGAAGCGGAAATTGGCGACCGGAAAATGGCCGCCGAAGGATTCCTTGTGGATGACGCCGACATGGTACATGTCCATGAGATTTTCCGGCACGAACTTCCAATTGCACGGCACGTCGACCACGAACTTGTGCGAGAGGCGCGTGTTTTCGGGCTGCAGGAAGGCGGCGAAGTCGCGGATATCGTCCTCGTCCAGATAGTCGCCGAGGTCCTGACAATCGGGATCGAAGTTGACGAAAATATAGCCGCCCCAATCGTCGAGCCTGACCCGCGGCAGGCTGCAATTGCCGGCATCGAAGCTCTTCACTTCCTTGACATGCGGGGCGCCCATCAAATTGCCTTCCAGGTCATAGACCCAGGCATGATAGGGGCAGGTGAATTTAGCGAGATTGCCCTCGCCGCTCGCCACTTCGACGCCGCGATGGCGGCAAACGTTGCGAAACGCGTTCATCTCGCCCGAATTGCCGCGGCAGATCAGCAACGGCTCGCCGGCAATGCGGATCGCGGCGTAATCGCCGGCATTGGGAAATTCCTCAAGGCGCCCGACGCACAGCCATTCCTTCATGAAGATGGTGTCGATTTCGTGCTCGAACAGCTCGGGTGAGGTATAGAACCAGCCCGGTAAATGCTGTGATTCGAGCAGTCGGGCCCGGGTTTGCGCCACCTCCGACAGTATATTCTCGTCGACGCGAAAACGGCTGGCTGGCATATCGAGCCTCCTGAAGAGTTCTCGGACAGTAATGTATCTATGTTAACAAGGGCGCCACCAATTTGTCATCTGCTCATACGCCCAACAGCGCAATGCCGCCGACCACCAGCGCGACGCCGCCCCATTGCGCGAGGTTAACCGGCTCACGCAAGAAAACGCGCGCGAGCACGACCGCCACGACGGAATAGGCTGAACTTGAGACGATGGCGAATTCACCGTTCACATAGCCGAGGCCGATATAAACGCCGAGATAGCCGCCGGAGTCGAGCACGCTGAGGGCGATCAATATCGGCCACAAGCGTGGGTGAAAAAACCGCGGTGCCTCGCGGCGTATCAGGAACCACAGAATGAACATAATGGCGCCGACAATGCGCACAGCGATCATCGTCTGCCACGGTCCGTAGATCTCGATCGCCTGGCCGGCGCTAATCAGCGTCACGGCAAAACAGAGCGCCCCGCCGAGCGAGAGAATGATGGTCCGGCGGATCACCGCGCTGTCATATTGCTGACGCCAACTGCCGGCCGAAGAAACCACCATGGCGACCAGCCATATGCCGGCCAGGGTCACCAGCATGGCAATCCAGTGCCACCAGCGCGGGCTCGAGCCGAGCAGGATCGAAATCGGCATGGCGAGCGCGGGATAGCTCGAGACCACAGGCGAAGACAGCGAGACCGGCCCCTTGGTCAGCGCCTCATAGAGGAGGACCGTGGCCAGCGCCGTGGTAACGCCGGCGCCGATCAAGAGCCCGAGGCCGAGAACGCTGACGGCATCGGGGTTGTGCCACAGCATGGTATCGCCGCGCAGCCACATAAAGAGCAGTAGCGCGCCCATGCCGAGCACCGAGACGGCGAGAAACGAAGCCGCCACACCGACCGAGCGCCCGGTGAAACGGGCGATAAAATCGGCAAAGCCCCAGGAAACTGCGGCGCCGGCGCCCCAAAAGACCGAACCGCCGCCCATTAGCGGCGGCCAAGCGAGCAGACGCGCACGCGCATTTTGCGGCGCGTCGGATTGGCGAAGAGGCTGGGGACAAGAGAATCCGACATGAGGCCGGCGAATTATGTCCGCCTGTCACGGTGCGCACCAGCAGCAAAAATGTATCTATTGTTTACATGAAAGCTATGTGCTAAAAGTAATGTAACGCTCGTTAACTACTTATTAAGCCTGCGGCGCGCAAAATAGATTACCAAGCCCCCGCGTCGACCGGTATAGAGGAAGCCTATAATGGCAAAAGCATCTGCAAATAAAGACAAAAATTCCCGTAAGACAGAGCTTCTTACGAATCTGTGGCACAGCCTTGGCGGCGCCGAAAACTCGGTGACCGTGGACAGTTTGCTCAAACGCCTCAATGGCGAACGGGAATACTGCGTTTATGGCGAATTGGACCGCAAACAGCGGACCGTACAGGTGGCGGAAGTGGGTGCCCATCTGGTCAACCGCCTTGGCGAGCGCTACCGTGCGCCGAATGACGAGTCCGGCATCGCCGCCGCCGTCATGCAGAAGCTCTCCACGCTCGGCACTCGATTGATGGCCGATCAAAGACCGCAATTGGGGCAAGACGCCATTGCGCGCCGCGGACAGCGCATTCACTACCGCGTCGCCGCCGTGCCGGTGCTCAATTCGGAAGGTGACGGCCCGGCCTGGCTCGGCATTGTCGATTGGTCCCGCCGCACCGCCTAGGCTCGCCTAAGCTCCTGACATAATGGTATAATTTGTTAACTTAGCGAAGTTGGCAGCGCGTAGCGCTATGGATTACCCGCGCCGTGGTTACCCTGAGAGGCAGACTTCACAGGGAGAACCACCATGTCCAATACCACTGTCGTCAAAGCAAACGGGGCGAATCATATCGTCTCTGCCGCCGAAGCGGGAATGGAACGATGGCGCGAAAAATTCGCTCCCGAGAGGCCCCTGGACGCCTGCTGTCACACCTGCGGCGGTGGGCTGCAACGCGATTATGTGCGCCTTCGCCAGGAGGACCTTCAGGGGCGTCCGATCTGGCTGCATATCGGGCCGTGTCTTGCGCAATTCGCATCGTGGCGGCTGCGCTCCGCCGAGTCGCGGCTGCGCCGCAGCGGCGCGGTGGACTATTACCGCGGCGTCTCGTCGTTAAGATAGGTCGAGAGATAGTCGAGAATTTTACGGCGTTCCCCCGGCTCCAGCGCGTCCATGCCGTGTTCTTCAACCATGTAATCGAGAGTCTCGTCCCAAATGTCGCGCGCGAGGCGCTGCTGCGCCACGAGCATGGTGGAATGGCAGGCATTGCAGTTATCGAAGGTGACC
>PTKB01000220.1 GCA_002937555.1 Alphaproteobacteria bacterium MarineAlpha10_Bin2
GGCGTAACCACGCAGCGCGCCGGCGCTGGTGACATCGGCGACCATCATGCCAAGCGGGCCGTCACCGCGCGTTTGCACGGTAAACACGCCGTCATACTTAATCGTGCTTGCCAGGAGCGCACTGAGCGCAATCAGTTCGCCGAGCAATCGCGAGACGGGATCGGGGTAATCATGTTGCTCCAGCACAGTATTGAGCGCGCTGCCCAAGCGCACCTGCCGCCCACGCACGCCGGCGGCATCGAGCCGGAACGTGCGAACGAAATCATCTTTTGCAGCGATCCCGGTCATGAATCCCCGGCCAGACACCAGAGCAGAATCGCTTTCTGCGCATGGAGGCGGTTCTCGGCTTCGTCGAAAACCAAAGATTGGGCGCTTTCTATCACTGCCTCACTCACTTCGAGGCCGCGTTTGGCCGGCAGGCAGTGGAGGAATATGGCGTCCGCTGCGGCATCGGCCATGACGCTCTCGTTTACCTGGTAGGGCCGCAACGCCTCTATCTTTTGCTTGCCTGCATCGTCGCTCATGGAAATCCATGTGTCGGTGACGACACAGTCGGCACCGGCTACGGCCTGGCGGACATCCGCCGTCAGCGCAACATCGGCACCCCGCGCCAGCGCCCATTCAAGAATCTCTGATTGCGGGGCGTAGGCCTTGGGACAGGCGAGGCGAAGCGAGAATTGGAACTGCGCCGCCGCTTGAATCCAGGTCGCCGCCATGTTGTTGCCGTCGCCGAGCCAGGCAATGCGGCGCCCGGCGATGGCGCCCCGCTGCTCCTCGAAGGTGAGCACATCGGCCATCAACTGGCAGGGATGGGTGCGGTCGGTCAGGCCGTTGATGATCGGCACGCCGGCATTTTCCACCAGTTGCAACAGAGAGTCGTGGCTGGTGGTACGCAGCAATACGGCATCGACATAGCGCGACAGCACGCGCGCCGTATCGCCGATCGATTCGCCCCGGCCGAGCTGCAATTCGCCCGGCGACAGTGCGATCGAGCGTCCGCCGAGCTTGTTCATCGCGACATCGAACGAAATCCGCGTCCGGGTGGAAGGGGTTTCGAAAATCATCGCCAAGGTTTTGCCGGCGAGTGCGCCTTGCCCGGTCTCGGGCGTGCGCTTGAGTTCCGCCGCGCGCTCGATCATGTGGCGCAGAACTGTCGGCTCGAACGCATCGAGCCCGATAAAATGGCGAATTCCGCTCACGATTCCATGGCGGCGCAGGCGCGCTCCACGGCCGCGCACGCTTCGTCGATCTCCGCTTCGCCGATGATGAGCGGCGGTAGCAAGCGCAGCACATTGCCGTCGGCAACAACGCTCAGCACGCCCTCATCGCGCAACGCCGCCATCAATTCGAGATTGGAATCGGTGCATTGCAGGCCGAGCATCAGGCCGACGCCGCGCACTTCCGAAAACACACGCTTGTTGCCGATCAAACCTTCGAGGCGCTTGCGCAACAATGCGCCCATGCGCTCGGCGTGGTCAAGAAATCCGTCCGCCAGCATTTCATCGAGCACCGCATTAGCGACCGAAGTGGCCAGAGGGTTGCCGCCGAAAGTGGTGCCGTGCTTGCCCGGGACGAGGGTTTCGGCGACCGCTTCCGTGGCCAGCACGGCGCCGATCGGGAAGCCGTTTCCGAGCGCCTTTGCTAGGGTCATGATATCCGGCGCGACGCCCGACCATTCATGCGCCCAGAGCTTTCCCGTCCGCCCCATGCCGCATTGAATCTCGTCGTAAATAAGCAGAATTCCCGCCTCATCGCAGAGCGCCCGCAGACCGGCGAGGAAATCCGGATCCGCCAGGTGAATGCCGCCTTCGCCCTGCACCGGCTCGACGATGATGGCGGCGGTCTCCGGCCCGACGGCTGCTTTCGCCGCCTTGAGATCGTTTAAGGCAATTTGGTCAAAGCCGTCGACCCTGGGCCCGAATCCATCGAGATGCTTCGCCTGCCCCCCGGCCGCGATGGTGGCCAATGTGCGGCCATGAAATGCATTGGCGGCGGTGATCACGCGGTAGCGCGCGGTGTCCTCGTTGGTGTTGTGGTAGATGCGCGCCATCTTGAACGACGCCTCGACGGCCTCGGCGCCGGAATTACAGAAAAACGCCCTGTCGGCGAAGGAGTGGGCGACGAGACGCTCGGCCAGACGAGTCTGGGGATCGATATTGTAAAGATTGGAGACATGCCAGACTTTGTCCGCTTGATCCTTCAGTGCCTTGGTTACCTCCGGATGGGCATGGCCGAGGCTGGTCACGCCGATGCCGCTGGCGAAATCGAGAAACCGCCGGCCGTCATTTGCGTATAGATAGGCACCTTCGCCGCGCTCAAAAGCGACATCGATACGGGCGTAATTCTGCACCAGTGCGGACGACACACATTCCTCCTAGGCCCCTCGGGGCAGGCTTGGCTCCCGCGGACATTGCTCGCATTGATCGCAGGAAAGGAGGGAATATCGGGCCGCGCGCTCCGGAAGTCAACGGAGGCGCCGTTTATGACTTAAGGCGATAGCCCTTGGTTAGAATTCTAAGGCATATCAACCACATAACCGAGACGCAGCCGAGCACCACGCCGGCCCCCACGGCGAGCGAGCCGTCGGCATGGCCGATCATGCCGTAGCGGAAGCCGTCAATCAGGTAGAAGAAAGGGTTGAATTTGCTGGCCGTCAAAAGCGGCTCCGGCAGCCGCTCGATGGAATAAAAGGTGCCGGAAAGAAACGCCAGGGGCGTGACGACAAAATTTGTCACCGCCGCCAATTGATCGAATTTTTCGGCCCAGATCGCCGTTAGCAGGCCGAGGAGGGAGAGCATGAGGGACGCCGCAACCGCATGCAGGAGCATGAAGCCGAGATGATGCACTTCGAGATGAACGAACGGCAACATCACCAGCGACAGCACCAGCGCCACCACCAGGCCGCGCGAAACGCCGCCGAAAGCGAAGCCGACAAGCAATTCGCCCGGGCTCAAGGGCGGCATCAGCACATCGACGACGTTGCCCTGCACCTTCGAGATCATCAGCGAAGAAGAAGTATTGGCGAAGGAATTCTGCATCATCGCCATGACGATCAGCCCGGGCGCCATGAACTGCAAAAAGCTGACGCCGCCAATCTCCGGCATGGAACGTCCGATGGCGAGGGTGAATACGGCAAGAAATAGCAGGCTGGTGACGGTCGGCGCGATAATCGTTTGCAGCCAAACCTTGACGAATCGGTGACATTCCTTGCCGTAGAGCGTACGCAGGCCAATCCAGTTCACCGCGCCGATATGGCGCTCGGGCGGTATATGCGGGCTCTTATCCACCTCGGGCCGTCATTTTACGAGGGCTCGTCGTCGTCATCGCGGGCGCGTGGAACGACCGGCGCGGTCTCTTTGCGGCCTTCAATGCTGATGAAGGCCGGTGGCGCACGGCCTTCTTTGTCTTCACCGAAATAAATGGTTTGGTGCGGGAAGGGCATTTCGATTCCGCGTGCGTCGAATGCGGCTTTGAGACGGCGGTTAAATTCGCGCTTGATGCCCCATTGATGGCCCGGCGCCGTCTTGAGACGGAGACGCACGATGACGGCGGAATCCTCGAAACGGTCGAGGCCCATGATGTCTGTGGGCTCGAGGATGTTGGGACCGTATTCGGGGTCGGCGCGCAATTCCTCGCCTACGTCGCGCATGATTTCCGCGACCTCTTCGTAATTTTCGCGGTAGGCGACACCCACCTCGGCCAAGAAATAGGAATAATCCTTGGTCTCATTTATCACCGTCGACGCGGCGCTGAAGGGAATGGTGTAGACGTTGCCGCGCACGTCCCTGAGGCGGATGGAGCGGATGGAAATGGCTTCGACCGTACCCTCAGAACCGCCCACGCTGACGTAATCGCCGACCGCGAGGCTGTTCTCGAAGAGAATGAAGATGCCGGTGATGATATCCTTGACCAGCGTTTGCGCGCCGAAACCGATGGCCAGGCCGATAACGCCGACGCCGGCCAGGATCGGTGTCACGTCGATGCCGATTTC
>PTKB01000221.1 GCA_002937555.1 Alphaproteobacteria bacterium MarineAlpha10_Bin2
TGGCGATGCTGGTCGGCGATGTGGCGGCGGAGGGGTATACCATCGCGGTCGTCCCCGTCGGTGCTGACATGGAGGCCGCGGGGTTCGTGTTGACGCAGCAACTTCGCGACGCCGGATTTCGTACCGATATGGCGTTTCGCGGCAACCTGTCCAAGCGTCTCAAGCGAGCCAACAAGCTTGGTGCGGTGTGCGCCGTTCTGCTCGGCGAAGAAGAGGCCGGTCGGGACTGCGTCACGGTGCGCGATCTCGGCTCCGGCGAGCAGCAGGAAGTCGGCAATGCCGAGCTGCTCGCGCATCTCAAACGCTACGGAGCTTGAGAGTTGAATATCGACGAGCGCCTCGATCGGATCGTCGCCCGCCAGGACGAGTTGTCGGCGCTATTGTCGGCTGGGCAGCAGATGGCGAGCGACGAATTGGTGCGCCTGTCGAAAGAATATGCCGAGCTCAAGCCGGTGATCGGCGCCATCGAAGCGTTGCGCGCGGCCGAATCCGAAGCCGCCGATCTGGCCGAAATGATCGCCGATCAGGATACCGATAGCGAGGTGCGGGCCTTGGCCGAAGAGGAGTTCCGCGCCCTCAAGGAGCGGATTCCGGAGCTCGACGGACAGTTGAAAATTCTCCTGCTGCCGAAGGACGAGGCCGACGAGAAAAACGCCATCCTCGAAATCCGCGCCGGTACCGGCGGCGATGAGGCGGCGCTGTTCGCTGCCAATCTGATGCGCATGTACCAGCGCTACAGCGAAGAGAAAAAGTGGCGCAGCGAAATCATGTCGCTGTCAGAAACCGGCATCGGCGGGGTCAAGGAAGTGATCATGGAGATTGGCGGGCGCGGCGCCTTCGCGCGGCTCAAATATGAATCGGGCGTGCATCGCGTGCAGCGTGTGCCCGAGACCGAAGCGAGCGGGCGCATCCACACCTCGGCCGCCACCGTCGCGGTGTTGCCCGAGGCCGAAGAGGTCGATCTGGTGATCGAGGACAAGGACCTCCGAATCGACGTCTACCGCGCCTCCGGCCCCGGCGGCCAAAGCGTTAATACGACCGACAGCGCCGTCCGCATCACCCATTTGCCGAGCGGCATCGTCGTCACCCAGCAAGACGAGAAGTCACAGCACAAGAACCGCGCCAAGGCGCTCAAGGTTCTGCGCGCCCGGCTCTACGATCACGAGCGCATGACGCGTGACGCCGAGCGCGCCGAGGCCAGGCGCGGCCAAGTCGGCTCCGGCGACCGCTCGGAGCGCATCCGCACCTATAATTTCCCGCAAGGCCGCGTCACCGACCACCGCATTAATTTGACCCTCTACAAACTCGACAAAGTGTTAAGCGGCGAAGCCTTGGACGAATTCGTCGATGCGCTGCTGAATGACGAGCAGTCGCGCCGGTTGGCGCAACCCGATTGAACAGAGCCATGGCAAGCGTGGAACAGGCCTTGCGCCAAGCCGCGTCTCTCCTCGCCGGCGGCGGCATCGCGGATCCGCGCCATGAGGCAAGAATTCTCCTCGGCCACGTCATGGGCCTCACGCGCGAACAAGTGCTGCTCCGTCACCAGAGCAGCATGGACGCACCCCAAATGGCGAATTTAATCGGCTTGGCGCGGCGCCGGGCGGCGCATGAGCCGATCGCCTATCTCACCGGCGCGCGCGAATTCTGGGGGCTCTCTTTCGACGTTACCCGCGACACGCTGATTCCGCGTCCCGACAGCGAAACATTGATCGAAGCGGCGCTTCGATTCGCGAATCGAGCGGCCCTAAATAGCCCCCGCATTCTCGATCTCGGCACCGGCAGCGGCTGTTTGCTGATTTCGCTGCTAACGGAATTGCCAAGTGCCGAGGGCGTCGGCACCGACCGCAGTTATGCCGCGCTGGCAGTCGCCCGGCGCAACGCATCGCGCCATGGCGTCTCGGCCCGGGCGCATTTTGCCGCTGGCTCCTGGGGGCAAGCCGTGGCGCAACACTTCGACCTGATTATCGCCAATCCACCCTATATCGCCGCCACTGCGCGCGCCGGACTGATGCCGGAAGTGCGCGACCATGAACCCGCCGAAGCGCTGTATGCAGGCGCTCGGGGCGACGAAGCCTATACCGCGATCGCACCAGAGGTCTTGCGCCTGCTGGCGCCCTCGGGGTGCGCCTTCGTGGAACTCGGCGCCGGCTTGGGCGACCGGGTCGCGACGATCTTCCGCGCCGCAGGTCTAGCCGAATGCGAGCGACGGAAGGATTTAGCGGGTATCGCGCGCTGCGGCGTTTTCAAGCGCGAAAGAATTGGTTAACCGTCAGTGGCGTACTTTATGTATTGCAAAAATAAAGGTTGAAAACTGGATAATCCCCGCTAGGGTCTAAGTGGCTGTGGCCAACGCGGACGCGAAAGCGTCTCCTCTGACCACCCCACTTCCAAATGTTTAATTAATGCCGCCACGAGACGGTGGCGTTGTGGGCGAACGAACGGTTCGACCCGAAAAAAGAGACAATAATATGAAGCAAGGCCAGTCAACGAAGCGCCCGCGAGGTCATCGCGGAAACGGTCGCCGCCCGACCGGCGGACGCAACTCCAATTTCGAAAGCAGCGGTCCGCAAGGCAAGATACGCGGCACCGCCTATCAGGTGATCGAAAAATACCAAGCGCTGGGACGCGATGCGCTGACCTTTGGAGATCGCGTGGCGGCGGAAAATTACTTCCAGCACGCCGAACATTATTACCGCGTGATGGTGGCCAACGACGGCGCCGAGCAACGCGGTGCGCGCCAGCCGGCGCAACCGCAACATCGCCCGCCGCAAAATCCCGAGCAGGAGGCCGCATCGCAGTCTACCCCGGCGCCCGAGTCGGAGCGTTCCGAACAGGGTGAGATGGTTGCCGAGGAAAGCCCTGCCGCAGCCGTTGAGCCGGAACAAAATGTCGCAGGCGAGGACAGCGCGCCCAAACCCGCCGAAGCGGAAGCGTCAACCGCCTAAACCGGCAAGCCCGCTTGCCACCAGCCTGATTGCGATTTAGCGAAATCTCCGGTACGGGGTTTTTTGTTCGTCGGGGCCCTTGCGAGGGCATGTCAAATTCCCATATAGAAATCACAGGTTTTTGTCTGAACAGGCGCCCAGGTTTCGATGTTGAGAGTGCGGTTAGTTCCCCGGCTCCCGAAGCGCGGCGGCCAATTGGAGTAGGGCAACATGGACTTCGAAAACTACACGGAACGCTCGCGCGGGTTCGTACAGTCGGCGCAGGGGCTGGCGGTCCGTAGCGGCCATCAGCGCTTCACGCCCGAGCATCTTCTAAAAGTCATTCTCGACGACAAGGAAGGTCTGGCCGCGAACCTCATTCGCGCCGCCGGCGGCCGCCCCGAAGACGCGCTCCGAGGCATCAATGGCGCGCTCGACAAGCTGCCGAAAGTCGAAGGCGACGGCGCCGGGCAGGTATACCTCGCACCCGAGACCGCGCGCCTGTTCGAGAGCGCGCGCGAAATCGCCGAGAAGGCCGGCGACAGCTTCGTCACCGTGGAACGTTTGCTGCTGGCGCTGACGCTCGCGGCGGGAACGCCGTCGGGGACCGTCCTCGCCGACGCAGGTGTGACAGCCCAGGCGTTAAACTCCGCCATCAATGATCTGCGTAAGGGGCGCACGGCGCAAAGCGCGAGCGCCGAAGATTCCTTTGATGCCCTGAACAAATTCGCCCGCGACCTCACCGAAGCGGCGCGCGAAGGCAAGCTCGATCCGGTTATCGGCCGCGACGAAGAGATCCGCCGTACCGTTCAGGTGCTCTCGCGCCGGACCAAGAACAACCCGGTGCTAATCGGCGAGCCCGGCGTCGGCAAAACCGCGATCGTCGAAGGTCTGGCGCTCCGCATCGTCAATGGCGACGTCCCCGAATCGCTCAAGGAAAAAAAGCTGGTGGCGCTCGATCTCGGCGCTCTCATCGCCGGCGCGAAGTTCCGCGGCGAGTTCGAGGAACGGCTGAAGGCGGTGCTCGCCGAAGTCACC
>PTKB01000222.1 GCA_002937555.1 Alphaproteobacteria bacterium MarineAlpha10_Bin2
ATTCGATGTCCGCAACGAACCCGCTCTCTTCACGCATGATGCCGAGAATCTCATCGCTCGACTTTACATGGCAAAAATTAGCGTCGAGGTATTCGATGGCGTTGGCGTGACCACTCGGTGACATGGCGGCGCAAGCGTCCTCGGCCATCAGGCAGCGAAAATCGAGATCGCCGGCGACGCGGATCGTCCCCTCGACGCAGCTATTGGTGTAGATGCCCGTCACCACAAGGGTGGTGATGCCCATGGTATGCAGGAGATGCTCGCAATTGGTCGAGGTGAAGGTGCTCGAGCCGGTCTTGACCAGCACGATATCCCCCGGCTGGGGTGCGATTTCGTCCATGATCTGCGCCTCGGCGTCGTTGGCGTCGATGCCGATACCGAAGGCGCGGTGGCGCCAGGTTTGATCGGAGCCGTCGCCCCGCAGCGAGGCGCAGCGCGTATAGATGACCGGCGCGCCCATGCCGCGGAAGCCATCGATCAGCCGCCCCAGCGCCGGCATGACGGTGTTTTCCATGCGCCCAAGAAAATATTTGAGGTCCTCGGCAAGGCCCGCCTCGATGATACGCCGGCAACTGCCATGATCGCGTGACGCCTGCTGGTAGGTGATATCGATGACGATCAAAGCGGTGGTTTCCGGGCGCACCGGAAATTCAGGCAGCCGGACGATGGTATGCCAGGCGCGCCAGCCTTCCTTGTCGTTGGGCTTTCTGCTCATGACTTCTC
Source organism: Alphaproteobacteria bacterium MarineAlpha10_Bin2 (assembly GCA_002937555.1). Taxonomy (GTDB): domain Bacteria; phylum Pseudomonadota; class Alphaproteobacteria; order UBA828; family UBA828; genus PTKB01. Next base: position 724 of record PTKB01000222.1, read on the forward strand.
TCCCTTCCACTTGAGATTATCGTACTCAAAGCGCTTGAACAAACGCGTCGACCTCGCGGTTGAAGCGTTCGGATTCTTCCAGGAACGGGCAATGGTTGCTCTCTTCATAGAGCGAAAAGCGCGAGCCGGGAATATTTTCATGCACATATTTCACCGATTCGGTGGGCAGCATTTTGTCCGCCATGCCGCCGGCAATCACCAGGGTGGGCACGCTCACTTGGGCGAGATCGGCACGGTAATCCTGCATGGTCTGTTCGAACAACACGGCGCTGGCGATGCTCGCCGGAATACGCATGTTCTCCGCCACCATCCATTCGATGTCCGCCGCCGCCGGCGCCGTCTTGAACAGCATCGGAATGAAATCGCGGTAGACCTTCTCGCGCCCGGTCTGCACCTCCGACATCAGATGCACCAGCGTCGGCAGATCGAAGATGCCCAACTCCCAGTCCGGCCATTTGAAATCCGACGGGCTCTGATCGACGAATATGGCAGCCGCGACATTTTCATCGCCGAATTGCTTGAAATAATCCCAAATCACCATGCATCCCATCGACCATCCCGCCAGGACCACGTCCGTTAATCCCTTGGCCTTCAGGAAGGCGCGCAAATCCTCGGCATAGACCGCCATGGTGTGGCCGTCCTCGCAGTGGGTGGATTGGCCGTGCCCCCTGAGATCGAGGGCGATGGCGTGATAATTTTGCCCAAGCGCCGGTAGCTGCTTGTGGAAATAGCGCCCGCTCATCCAAACGCCATGGACGAAGACGATCGGCCGCCCGGCGCCCATCTCTTCGTAATGGAGTTCAAGATTGTCATTGATTCGCATCATGGGCATGGCGATATTCCTCCGCTATTCTCACCATGATGCCGTATTAGGAGGCAACTCGAAATGAACAATCCCGTCGGCGTCGGCTTTGTCGGCTCGCAGTTCATTAGCGTCATTCACGCCCGCGCGCTTCAGCGCAACCCGAACGCCCGCCTGATCGGCGTCGCCTCGCCGACCCCCGGCCATGCCGAGGGTTTCGCGCGCGATTATTCCGTCCCTCACCATTTCACCGATTACCGCGACATGTTGAAACTGGACGAGATCGACATGGTGGTGATCGGCACGCCCAACAACACCCATAGCGAAATCACCTGCAATGCGGCCGCGGCGGGCAAGCATGTGGTGCTGGAAAAGCCCATGTGCCTCAACATGGCCGAGGCCGACAGCATGATCGAAGCCTGCGACAAGGCGGGCGTGAAATTCATGTATGCCGAGGAGCTCTGCTTCTCGCCCAAATATGGCCGCATGAAGGAGCTGCTCGATTCCGGCGCACTCGGCCGGCCCACCCTAATTAAACAATCCGAAACTCATGATGGCCCGCACGCGCCGCACTTTTGGGACGTCGAGCAGTCGGGCGGTGGCGTGCTGGTCGATATGGGCTGCCACGGCATCGAATTTTCGCGCTGGATGCTCGGGCGGCCGGCAATCACCTCCGTTTATGCGCAACTCTCGACCCAGTTGCACAGCGACAAAACCAAAGGCGAAGACAACGCGCTCCTCATCCTCGAATATGAAAACGGCTGCACTTTCCTCAATGAGACCAACTGGACCAAGTTGTGCGGCATGGACGACCGCGCCGAAGTGCACGGCACCGAAGGCGTGTGCTACGCAAACCTGCTGCAGGGCAATTCGGTCACCACCTATAGCCGCCCCGGTTACGAATACGCCGTGGAAAAAGGCGGCGCCACCCAGGGCTGGACCTTCACCATCTATGCCGAAGAGTGGAATTACGGCTTCTGGGGCGAGTTCGACCATTTCGTCGACTGTATGCAGAACGACAAGGAGCCGGTCGTCACCGGGCGCGACGCACGCACCGTGATGGAGGTGTTGTTCGCCGCTTACGAATCGGCGCGCGAGGGCCGAAAAGTTACGCTGCCGTTCAGATCGGACGCGGCCAAGCCCTGGGACCTTTGGGGCAAGTCCTAAGTTTGCCGATGCGCTTCTCCCTATTCGACGATCATGAGGCGATGAGCAGGCGCGCTGCCGAAATCATGTCGAATGCCATGACCGAGAAACCCGATCTAATGCTCTGCGCTGCGAGCGGAGGCAGCCCCACGCGCGCATATGAACTGTTCACCGCAGACAAGAAAGTCGGCGCGACGCTCCGCGTGCTCAAGCTCGACGAATGGGCCGGGCTGGCGCCAGACGACGATGCCAGTTGCGAAGCTTATCTGCGCCGCCATCTAATCGACCCCCTCGCCATTCCACCCGAGCGCTACTGGTCGTTCGATGGTGGCGCGGCGGACGGCCAGGCGGAATGCGCGGCGATGGAACGGCGCCTGGCCACCGAAGATCCGATCGATCTCTCCGTGCTGGGTGTCGGCGTAAACGGCCATCTCGCGCTCAATGAGCCGGCCGATGAGCTTCAACCCGGCTGCCATGTCGCGGTGCTGGCGAAATCGTCCAAGGACCATCCCATGCTGCGCGGGCGCGGCCAGCCGCCGAGCCATGGCCTCACCCTCGGCATGGCCGCTATCCTGCAATCGAAACATGTGTTGGTGCTGGTTTCCGGTGCCCATAAACGGGACGCCATGGACAAGTTCCTGAGCCGCCGCATCACGCCACAGTTTCCCGCCTCCTTTCTGTGGCTGCACGGAAACATCGATTTCCTGTGCGACGCGGCGGCCATGCAAGGGCTCGAGGCGCCGTCATGAAAGGCGCCATCGGTATCGATATCGGCGGCACCAAAACCGCCTTCGGCGCCGTCGCGCCGGACGGGCGGATCGTTGCACAGCGCACCATCGCCACCCAGCCCGAGGACAGTTTCGAGGCCGGATTCCAGCTCATCACCGACGAGGTCGAGCAATTGCTGTCCGACGCCGACTGGCAGCTTGCAGACGTCAGCGGTATCGGCGTCGGCTGCCCCGGCCCGGTCGATTACGAGCGCGGCATCATCCTCAGCGTCTATACCCTGCCAGGCTGGTCCAATCACGCCTTCGCAACCCCGTTGAGCGAGCAATTCGGGTTGCCGGTGCGGCTCGAGAACGATGCCAATGCCGCGCTTCTCGGCGAGGCCATCGCCGGCGCCGCGCAGGGCAGCAAGAGCGCCGTCATGCTGACGCTGGGCACCGGCGTCGGCGGCGCGGTGCTTCTCGATGGGCGGATCTATCATGGTGCCGGCGGCGCGCACCCGGAGCTTGGCCATATTCCCGTCCTCCCCGATGGGCCGGAATGCTATTGCGGCA
>PTKB01000223.1 GCA_002937555.1 Alphaproteobacteria bacterium MarineAlpha10_Bin2
CGTTGCGGAATTGCTCGACAACAGCGCGCCCGAGAGCCGTGGCGCCGACCGTCCGCATCTGCTGGCGCCGGTCGATCTGCATGTCATCAAGGCGTCCGGCGTTACCTTCACCGCCAGCCTGATGGAACGCGTGATCGAGGAACAGGCGCGCGGCGAGCCGGCGCGGGCCGAACAAATCCGCCGCGATCTCGGCCAGGAGATTGGTTCCGACCTCAGCCAGGTGCGCCCGGGCTCGGACTCCGCGGCGCGTCTCAAGGAGGCCCTGGTCGCGCGCGGCCTGTGGTCGCAATATCTGGAAGTCGGCATCGGTCCCGACGTCGAACTGTTCACCAAGGCGCCGGTGCTGTCGGCGGTCGGAACGGGTGCCGAAGCCGGCATTCATCCGGCCTCGAGCTGGAACAATCCGGAGCCGGAAGTGGCGCTGATCGTCAATAACCGGGGTGTGATCGTCGGCGCAACGCTGGCCAACGATGTCAATTTGCGCGACGTCGAAGGGCGGAGCGCACTCCTCCTCGGCCGTGCCAAAGACAACAACGCCTCCTGCGCCCTTGGCCCGTTCATCCGCCTGTTCGACGGCAGCTTCGGCATCGACGATGTGCGCGCGACGGAAATCAACCTCCGCATCGAAGGCACGGACGGCTATGTGTTGCAAGGCCAAAGCCTGATGCGCGAAATCAGCCGCGACCCGGAAGATCTCGTCGCCCAGGCGATCGGTGCCAACCACCAATATCCGGACGGCCTGGTGCTGCTGACCGGCACCATGTTCGCACCGGTCGAAGACCGTGGCGAAGCGGGCGAAGGCTTCCCCCACCATGAAGGCGATGTGGTGGTGATCTCAAGCGCCAAGCTCGGCACGCTCGTCAACACCGTCGCACGTTGCGATCAGGCGCCGCCCTGGGAATTCGGCCTCACCGCATTGATGCGCAACCTCGCCCGGCGCGGTTTATTGAATTAGACCCTGCGCGCCTAAATATTCTGCAACAGATGAATTAGGCTGGAGGTGTCCCAGCGGCCGCCGCCGCGCTGTTGGACATGAGCGTAAAATTGATCGACCAGCATGGCCATCGGCAGGAGCGCGCCGTTCTTCTTCGCCTCCTCGAAACAGAGGCCGAGATCCTTGCGCATCCAATCGGCGGCGAAGCCGAATTCGAATTCGCCTTTGAGCATGGTCGAGCCTCGGTTCTCCATCTGCCAGGATTGCGCGGCGCCCTTGGAGATGACGTCGAGTACACGCTCGCCGTCGAGCCCGGCGCGCTGGGCGAAATTGATGCCTTCCGCCAGGCCCTGCACCACGCCGGCGATGCACAGCTGGTTCACCATCTTGGTAAGCTGGCCGTTGCCTGCCGCGCCCATATGGGTGACGTTCTTGGAATAGCATTGCATCACCGGCTCCGCCGCGGCGAAGCTTTCTTCCGTGCCGCCCACCATCACGGTGAGCGCGCCGTTTTCGGCGCCGGCCTGTCCGCCCGAGACGGGTGCGTCGAGAAAGCCAAGGCCTTGCCCGCGCGCCGCTTCGTCCGCTTCGCGGGCGACCACGGCTGAATCGGTGGTGTGGTCAATAAAGATCGCGCCGTCCGACATGCCGGCTAGCGCCCCATCCTCGCCATGGAGAATTTCCCGAAGATCGTCATCCGCGCCGACGCAGGCAAACACCAACTCGGCGCCCTTCGCCGCTGCCGCCGGCGTGTCGGCGACGCGCCCCGTGTAATCGCCGGCCCATTGCTCGGCGCGCGCAGCTGTGCGGTTGAATACCGCGACACTGTGGCCGGCATTGGCCAGATGTCCCGCCATGGGATATCCCATGACTCCCAGGCCCACAAAGGCGACATGCCGTCCGCCGGCTGTTGTATCGTTCATCTCGTTCGTCCTTCCATGGCGTGTCTACGGATCGCATCATAGCCCCGGCGGGCGTTAAATCTATCGACTATGTGGCGCGCCTTTCGATATCCTCGGATGGCACAGGGAGATACGGAAATGTCCAGGCAACCCGTCGATCGAACCGTCGAAATCGAAGGCGGCATTTCACTGCATTATGTCGAAGCGGGCGAAGGCAGGCCGCTGATCATCATTCCTTCCTGGTCGCTGACCGGCGCATGGTACCAGCATCAACTGCGCGAACTCTCGCACGCACGGCGCGTGATCTCGCTCGACATGCGCGGCCACGGTGAATCGAGCACGCCCGACAATGGCTACCGCGTGAGCCGCCTGGCCGCCGATCTCCGCGCCGTGATCGAGGCGCTCGATCTCGATGAGGTCGATCTGATGGGTCATTCCATCGGCTCCTCCATCATTTGGAGCTATTACGATCTGTTTGGCGATTACCGCCTCGGGCGCATGGTATTCGTCGATCAGGCGCCATCCGTTACCGCCAAGCCCGATTGGTCGGAGGAAGAGATTGTCACCTATGGCTGCCTGTTGCCCGATTTTCCGGCACTCGCCGAGTTCTATCTGGCCGTGCGCGGCGCCGAGACCGCGGAAGAGACGGCGCCCCTCGTCGCGCGGCTGTTTTCCCCGTCGCTTCCCGCCGATGAGCTGTTGTACTTCGCCAGCGAGATCGTGAAACTGCCGCGCCGCCACGCTGCCGATCTGCTCTACAATCATTGTTCGCTCGATTGGCGTGATGTCATCAAGACGATCCGCCTTCCCAGCCTTGTGGTCGGCGCGGAGGCGAGCATCTTCTCCGCCGAATCGCAGATCTGGATCGCCGATCAAATCCCGGGTGCAGAGGTGGAAATTTTCAAGGTCGACGAAGGCGGATCGCATTTCATGTGCTACGAAAACCCGGCGAAATTCAACGCGCTGGTCGACGCGTTTTTGACATAGGCCGGCACGGCGGCGGAGATGGCGAAGCAACATCTTAGGATCGGCGTCGGCGCGGGCTTCGCTGGCGACCGTTGGGAGCCCGCCGTTGAACTCGTCGAACATGGCGATATCGACGTGATCGCATTCGAATGCCTGGCCGAGCGCACCATCGCGCGCGAAACCCTGGCGCTTCATCGTGGTGAGGGTCCGGGATACAGCCCGAAGCTGGAAGAACGCCTTCGCGCCGTGTTGCCGGCCTGCGCGGAGAAGGGAATTCGCGTGGTGACAAATATGGGCGCGGCGGCACCCGAGGCTGCGGCGCGCGCCGCCTGTGCCATCGCGGCGGAGCTCGATCTCGGCGATTTTTCCTGCGTTGTGCTGCTCGGCGACGATGTGCGCGAGGTGCTGTCGAAGCGCCCCGAATTGATCCTCTTGGAAACCGGCGCACCGCTTGAGAGCATCCTGCCGCGCATGGCCTCCGCCAACGCCTATCTCGGCGCCGACGCGGTTGCCGAGGCGCTGGCGAACGATGCGCTTGTCGTCATGACCGGCCGCGTCGCCGATCCCTCGCTTTTTGTCGGCCCCATGCTGCACGCCTTCGGCTGGTCCTATGACGATTACGCAAAACTCGCGCAAGCGACCGCCGCCGGACATCTTCTCGAATGCGCCGGTCAGGTAACCGGCGGTTACTTTGCCGATCCCGGCGTGAAGGACGTGCCGGGGCTGGCGCGTCTCGGCTTTCCCTTTGCCGATGTGAGCGCCGATGGCGACGTCGTGATCGGCAAGATCGCCGAAGCCGGCGGGCGGGTGGACGTCAAGACGTGCAGCGAGCAACTGCTCTACGAGGTGGATGATCCCGCCGCCTACATTACGCCGGACTGCGTGCTCGACATGGGCGGCATCAGCCTCACCGAAGTGGCGCGCGACCGGGTCGAGGTTGCGGGCGCCCGCGCCCAGCCGCGCACGCCGACCTACAAGGTGAGCGTCGGCTATTTCGACGGCTATCTCGGTACGGGCGAACTCTCTTACGGCGGACCCAACGCAGTGGCGCGGGCGCGCCTTGCCGGCGAAGTGGTGACGGAGCGGCTCGCCATGCGCGGTTTTGAATTCGAAGATCTGCGCACCGATTTGATCGGCCTCGACAGCCTG
>PTKB01000224.1 GCA_002937555.1 Alphaproteobacteria bacterium MarineAlpha10_Bin2
ATTCACGCTCTGAATCATTCTCATCCGGAATCACCAGATTGGTGATTTCGAACCAAGTGTCGGTCTCGGCTTTGAGGTATTTCAGCGTCTCCAGCACGTCTTTCAAATGGCTCTTGGTGATATTCCAATAGAAATCTTCAGTGAACGCCTTCAGATCAACGTTCGCCGCGTCCATATGGCGGAAGAATTCGGTGCGCGGCTCGGGCGAGATATAGCCCGCCGTCACCGCAACCGTGGCGATGCCGGCTTCCTTGCAGGCCTGGGCGATATCGATGGCGTATTCCATGAATATCACCGGATCGTTATAGGTAAAGGCGACGCTGCGGCAGCCGAGCTTTTGCGCCACCGCCGCGACATGCTCAGGTTTGGCGCCGTCGGCGAGGGTGTCGATTTCGCGCGATTTGCTGATGTCCCAGTTCTGACAGAAGTTGCAGGCGAGATTGCAGCCCGCCGTGCCGAAGGAAAGCGTCGGCGTTCCGGGCAGGAAATGATTGAGCGGCTTCTTCTCGATCGGATCGACGCAAAAGCCGCTCGAGCGCCCGTACGTGGTGAGCACCACTTGATCGTTCTGCCTTCCGCGCACGAAACAGAGGCCGCGCTGGCCCTCTTTCAATTTGCATTCGCGCGGACAGACATCGCACTGAATGCGACCGTCGTCGAGCGCATGCCAATATTGCGTAGGCCATACCTCGGTATTTTCGTCGATCCGCTCGTCGCCGCTCATGGGCACTTTTCCACTCTCTTGTGCTAGACTGGGAGCTTAGCAAACCAATGAGAGCCAATCCATGGCAAGCGTGCGCCAGCCGGCCGTCGCCGGCACCTTCTATTCCGCCGACGCATCGGAACTCGACAGCACCGTAGCGGCCCATCTCGATTCGCCGCTCGCCTGGGATATCGCTGCCAAGGCGCTGGTGGTGCCGCATGCGGGACATGTCTATTCCGGCGCCATCGCCGGCACGGCCTACGCCTCGGTGCGCCATTTGGCGGCGGAGATCAAGCGCGTGGTGCTGCTCGGCCCCGCTCATCGCGTCGCGTTTAAGGGCATCGCCGTGCCGAGCGCCGATGCCCATGCGACACCGCTCGGAGACATCCCGGTGGATTGGCAAGGCGTTGCCGGCGCGCTGGCGCTGCCCCAAGTCCATATCAACGACGCCGCGTTCGAAAACGAGCATTCGCTCGAAGTGAATCTGCCGTTCTTGCAGCGCGCCCTCGGCGAGTTCGCCCTGGTGCCGCTTCTGGTTGGCGACGCCCGGCCCGAAGGGGTGGAGCAGGTGCTCAGGAAATTATGGGGCGGGCCGGAAACCCTGATCGTCATCAGCACCGATCTCAGCCATTTCCACGACTATGATGCGGCGCAGAAGCTAGATGCCAGCGCGACGCGCGCCATCGAAACCTTCAATGTGGAAGGCTTGAGCGGCGAGTTGGCTTGCGGCTTCCGCCCGCTCTCCGGGCTGTTGCGCGCCGCCCAGCGCCTCGACCTCCGCCCGACGACGCTCGATGTGCGCAATTCCGGCGATACGGCGGGCGACAAAAGCCGGGTGGTGGGCTACGGCTCCTATGCTTTCGAATATTCCGGCGCCGCGCGGACGCCCGAGAAGTACCGTGAGTCGCTCCTCGATATCGCCCAGCAATCGATCCGCCACGGCATCAAGACGGGCGCCTGCCCCAATATCGAAGTGCTGAGCTTTCCTCATCCTATGCGCACCCATCGTCGCACTTTCGTCAGCGTCCACACCGGCGGCAAATTACGTGGTTGCGTCGGCTCGCTCGCGCCCAACAACCCGCTGATTGCCGATGTGGTGCAGAACGCCTACCGCGCCGCTTTCGAGGACAAGCGCTTCAAGCCGCTCACCGAAGCGGATCTCGCCGACACCGACATCTCCGTCTCGGTTCTGAGCACGCCGCGGGCGATGACGTTCCGCAATGAGGCCGATCTCGTGGCGCAGCTTCAGCCCGATACCGACGGGCTTATCCTGCAGGACGGCAAAAAGCGCGGCATCTTCCTCCCCATCGTGTGGGAGCAGATATCCGAGCCGCGCGAGTTCTTGCGCCATCTCAAAAACAAAGCCGGCCTGCCGCTCGACCATTGGTCGGACGGCATCAAGGTGTGGCGCTACACCACCGAATCCTTCGGCGATAAATTCGCCGCCGCGCCGGACGCCTAGCGGCTGGCGATAACCGCCGGTTCCGGCGCCGGCAACCACATCCAGACCGGGCCCAGCCCGCGCTGCCACGCACCTGAATTCTCGTCGATGTCGGCCTGCATTTGGCTTTGTCCCTCATGGTCGTCCGATTTTGCCGTAGCTTCCAGCAATTGCGACGGGTCATCGATGCTGTCGAGAAATCCGAGCCGGATCGTATCGGCGGAATCCGCGAAAGCGGGGATCGTGACAAAAGGAACCGTGAACACCGCGCTCAAAGCAAGCGCCAGGGTGACGTATAGGGGAATGAATCTTAGCGGCATACCTTGCCTCCATGGATGAGCTACTTGCTACCTATTCCTATGCCTTCACACGATAAGCCGCCGAGGTTTCGGATTGTTTAAGGGTTATGCTTAACCGGCGTTAGCATTTCGAACGGGCCATGCTCGGTGCGCATGGACTCCAGGGCCTCGGCAACGCGCCCGGCCCACAGTTCGGCGCCCTCCTGCGTGTCGATCAAGTCCTGGCGAATCTCGATCTCGATATGCGGTAGGCCGCGGTTTTGGCCATGCTCGGGGATCGAATAGTCGGACGGCCCGACGATGGCGTAGGGCTGGTTGTGGCCGATGCAGATATCGGGCACGAGGCTTGAGAAGGCAGCGCGGAGCGGCGCCACCAGCCGACCGTCATGCTCCCACAAAAGACCGATATGCCAGGGCCGCGCGTCGCCGCCATTCAATTGCGGCGTGAAGCTGTGTACGGCGACGAAGATCGGAATCTCACTGCCGGCGACCAGCCTATCGAGAGTTCCGGCGATCTGCCGGTGATAGGGCCAGAACAGGGCGTCCGCCCGCGCTGCCGCCTCAGCCGCCGAGACATCGCGGTTGGCCGGAATCTCGCTGCCGTCGCTGACGGTTGGAATCGAAGTCGGCGAGGTAAGCGGGCGGTTGCAATCGATCACCAGGCGCGAGTAACCCGCCAAGAACGCCGGCGCATCGAGACGCTCGGCGAGTTGGCGTGTCACTTCCGCCGCGCCGATATCCCAGGCGATATGGCGGCTGAGATCGCCCGCCGCCAGGCCAAGCCCGTCCATGTGGCCGGGCACCGCGCGACTCGCATGATCGCAGGTCAGCACAAAGCTCGGGCGGCCGTCCGGGTTGAGCCGGGTGAACGGCGGCGGGTCTTCCGTATCGAGCCGGGCCGGATCGAAGGGGGGTGTTTCGCGCATGTCGGTCATAGTGCCAGACAAGGCGCACCGGCTCGACTATGATCGAGGCCAAGGAAGTTTTCGGGGGAGAGCAAAATGGCGAACCGCCAATCCGGTCTCACGCGAGACGTGCCCTTGGAGCCCGGGCGCTCGGCGTTGCTGATCGTCGATGTACAGAATTATTGCTGCGCGCGGACGGGGAGCGCGTTCCAGGATATGAACGAAACGGAATTCGAAGCCAAATATGGCGATTATTTCCGCCGCCTCGAAAGCCAAACCATCCCCAACATGCAAGCGCTGATTGGCGCCTGCCGTGCGGCGCAAGTCGAAGTAATTTACACGGTGATCGAGGCGCTCACCCGTGACGGGCGCGACCGCGGCCTCGATTACAAGATTACCGGATTCCTGGTGCCGCGCGGCTCGCCCGACGGCCGCGTGATCGACCAGATCGCGCCCGGCGATGACGAGATCGTGCTGCCGAAATCGGCATCCAGCGTGTTCAATTCGACCAACATCGAATATGTGCTGCGCAATCTCGGCGTTGAGCG
>PTKB01000225.1 GCA_002937555.1 Alphaproteobacteria bacterium MarineAlpha10_Bin2
GATCATCGCCGGATATTCCTCGTCGCTTTCGGCAAATGCCGCCGCCGCCGCGGTGCGCTCATAGGCGGCGCCTGTCAGCCCGGGCGGTATCGAGAACACCGAAAACACCGTGCGCCCGCCGGGGCGCACGGCGCGCCGTGTCGAGGCGAGGGTTTCGAACTTGCCCGGCAGGCAACACAGCACGTCGGAATGGCTGATCGCATCGAACGAGGCGTCGGCGAACGGCAACGCCCCGCCATCCGCCACCGCGGCCCAATATCTGCCTGCCAGCCCATTCGCCTCGGCCCGCGCCATGGCCGTGCCAAGCCCCAAATGGGGAATGTCGCTCATTACCAGGTCGCACCCGGTGTGGCCCGCCATATAAAGCCCCGGCCAGCCCGACCCGGCGCCAACCTCCAACAACCGATCCCCCGGCCCGACACCCAACATCTCGGCCACCTGTTCGGCCTCCGCCATGGTCGTCCAACTGTTGCCGCCATAATCCGACCCACAAACCGCACACTCCACCGCAAGCCGCGCCGGCGCAAATGCCACCCGCTGCTCGGCAAGGAAGCGGGCCTTGGCGGCTTCGGCGGTTAGGGTGGCGGGCATGGATTGTTTCTCATGGAATACACCTACCAAAACAATCCGGCGTCCACCACATCGCGCCGCGCATTTTCAGTAGAAGTTATTCAATGATCACCAGCGCGCGCAGTTCGATGCTCTCGCGCGGCGGTGTGGAGTCGTCGGTGTCGGGGAGTTCGAAGGCGCTGTGCGGGGTGAATTGGGCGCGGCCGTCGTCGAGGCTGTCCCAGCCTTTGATCAGCAGAACTTCGTCCCGCGTCATGTGCGGCGTGAAATACCAGCGCTGCGACGGTGCATGGGCGAGGTGATAGATTTCGCCGACGCGGTCGGGAAATACCTGATCGGTGGCGATGAGTTCTTCCGGCCGCACGCTCGACGCATCGGCGACGGCGAGCGGCGCGCGCTCGACCGGGCCGTGGATCGGCCGCCACACATTGACCTGGAATATCCGCGCGCCGGACGCGGTGAGGCGCGCCACCTCGGCCGCGCCGAGGATATCGCGCACCCGTTGCGGGCCGCTTTTCACCGTGTAGTCGACATGCACGCGCCACGCCGGGCCGCGCAGGCCGTCGCGGTTTTCGGCGCCGGTGCCGCCGTCGGAACGCCGCGTTACGTCGAAAATCACCACCCGCCCGGCACTGAACCGGTGTTGCAACAGCGCCTCGGTTTCGGCGAAATATTGGTTGTCGACCGCACCGTCATCGTAGAGATCCGCGACGGCGGTCCGATGGTGCAGCAGCTCGAACCCTTCGCGGTCGATGGACAGCTGGTCCGCGATCCGGCGCATATCGCCGATCGCGACTGTATGCTCCTCAACCTCGAAGAATATTTCCGGCACGCCGCCCGTCAGCGCGGAACTGTGGAACACCGGTTTGGTATCCTGCGGGTGGATGAAGAACAGCGCGCCGGCTACATCCGCAAAAGATTGCGGCTGAGCGGCCTTTGGCGGCGCGGCGGGACTAATTTGGTTCATGGTATTGTTTCTCGATTCGCCCGATTGCGATGGCGGCCGGTTCGCGAAGATGCGCTCCGCCAGGGGCCGCCGGCTCACGCCGTGTGTTTGATCAGGAATGAGTAGACGCCGCCATGTTCGTTCGATTCGAGCAGTTCGTTGCCGGTCTGGCGGCAGAAGGCGGCGAAATCCTTGACCGCGCCGGGGTCGGTGGCGAGGACTTCGAGGGTGCCGCCGGTGGGGACGCTCCGCAGCGCCTTTTTGGCTTTGAGAATGGGCAGCGGGCAGTTCATGCCCTTGGTGTCGAGGGTTTGATCGGCCATGGGTAGTGTGTCTCCGGTGTGCGGACGAATCGCTGTGCGATCAAATGAACAGGTTGATGTCCGATTTGAGCGCGGTTTCGATGTAAGTTGCGGCACCGCCCAGTTCCGGCCCTTCGATCAGATCGTCGAGCTTGTATTCGAACAAATCCATGGTCATCTGGCAGGCGATCATGGTGACGTCGGAGTCCACCGCCGCCTCGCGCAGATCCTCGATCGACGCCACGCCTTTCTTGGAGATCAACTTCTTCATCATGCCGGTGGCGACGCCGTCGGCGCCCGGGATCATGCCGAGCATGTTGGGCATCCCCATATGCATGCCCATCATCGGCATTTTCATGCCCGGATTGCCGAGCGTGGTAATGCCCAGGTCGAGTTTCTTCTGCAACAGGTTGAGGCCATAGAAGGTGAAGAACATCGAGACGTTAAGCCCCATCGCGGCGGCCGTGGTGGCGAGGATAAAGGGCGGGTAGCCCCAATCCAGCGTGCCCTTGGTCACGATCAGCGACATGCTTTTGGCGTTATCCAAGCTGTCTTCGTTCATCGCGGCATCGGTCATGCGCCTCACTCCTGATAACGTTGAGCGCCCCTCGGCGCCCGCCCGTCAGCTCTGTTCGATTACATATATAGGCAGATCGTCGACAATTAAAAGTTTAACGTGAAAAAAATGTGTAAACATAAATTCCACGTGATTCTATACAGAATTTCGCGCGAATTGGCAATTTCACAATTTTAATGACCAACTTGACGGGCCGGAACGACGAAGGAGGCGCCTGTGGGCGCCCCCTTTAACGAGGATCTATGTGCCGACCTGCCGCATCGCGGTCGGTTGGCGGTCGAGCTATTCGCTCAACTGGCTCTGACGCCGGCCAGGAATTTGTCGACTTCGCTGCGCAGCGATTCAGACTGCTGCGACAGTTCTTGGGCCGATTTCAACACTTCTTCCGCCGACTTGCCGGTCGCGTCGGAGGCTAGGCTGACGTTGGCGATATTGCTATTGACCTCTTGCGTACCGGTCGCCGCTTCTTGCGCGTTGCGGCTGATCTCACCGGTTGCCGCACCTTGCTCTTCGACCGCCGCGGCGATGGTTCCGGCGATCTCGTTGATCTCGGTAATCGTCTTGGTAATGCCTTCGATTACCTGAACCGCGTCACCCGTGGCATCCTGGATACCGGTGATTTGCGCGGCGATCTCCTCGGTCGCTTTGGCGGTCTGCGTGGCGAGGTTTTTGACCTCGAAAGCAACGACGGCAAAACCCTTGCCGGCATCGCCCGCGCGGGCCGCCTCGATGGTGGCGTTCAGCGCCAGCAGATTGGTCTGGCTGGCAATGTCGTTGATCAGATTGACGACGTCGCCAATCGTCTGTGAGGCCTCGACCAAGCCCTGCACCTGCGCCGTCGCTTGCTCTGCGGCGGAAACAGCGCCCTGGGCAATGTTGGAGGAGTTGGCAACCTGACCCGATATCTCGCGGATCGAGGCGGCCAGCTCTTCCGAGGCCGAGGCCACGGTCTGAACATTGGCACTCGCCTGCTCGGATGCGACGGCCACTTTGCCGATTTGCATCTTTGCTTGCTCGACGGTCGACGACATCGACTGCGCGGTGCTCTCCATTTCGGTCGAAGCCGAAGAGACGAGCTCGACGATGCCCTTGACGCTCGATTCGAAGCCGTCGGCAAGCGTCATCATACTCTCGCGGCGTTCCTCTTCCGCCCGCCGCTTGGTTTCTTCCTGCTCTTCGCGGAGACGATCGGAATCGATCGCATTCTGCTTGAACACTTCCACGGTCTCGGCCATCGAGCCGATCTCATCGCCGCGCTCGGTGCCGGGGATTTCGACCGACTTGTCGCCCTTGGCCAAGCGCTGCATAACCTCGGTCATTCTCTTGATCGGGTTGGCGATGCCGTTGCCGATGAGCCACGCCAAGAGGGTGCCGATGACCACGGCGATCGCGATTCAGTCACCGATCATGATGTAGGTGGTGCTGACCGTCGATTCATTGGCTGTCTGA
>PTKB01000226.1 GCA_002937555.1 Alphaproteobacteria bacterium MarineAlpha10_Bin2
TGAGCATGGCCTCTTTGGCTTCCAATACCGCCATCCTCGTTCAAAGCTGCCCATTTTTCGTTGGTATGGTCACCCAGTCTTTGGTTGATGGCTGGATCTGGGGTCTTGCATTTGCATACTCAGACACAGACGTTGAATCAGACGGTGTGAACAATACCAACACAGACATCGACAGCTACCAGGTATCTTTGTACACAAGCTACGATCTTGATGACCGCATATTCAAACACCGTGAGCGTGCCGCCGATTTCAGCGCTGGTGTCAAAAAATGTGGTGACATTCTGGCCGCCCTAATCGTCGACCGCGCCGCGGCCTTCGTGGGCACGCCCATGGCGCAATTCGACAAAGACTTTGGAACGCTCGTCTACATCGGCGAGCAGCTTGGCGCGAAAACTGAAATCGTCGAAATCTTCGCTGTCGAACTCAAACCAGCGCTGTAATTTCGCCTTGCTCTCGAGTTCGAACTGGTGATTTTCCCAGTTTGAGCGATTCGTCAAACTGGGCAGGAAGGCGACGAAGTAATCCGATTTGGCGTCATCTTCGGTACGGAACAAATTGTCTTCCCAACCGAAACGGAATTCGCCTTTGGGGAAATTCTCGAATGTTGGCAAATATTCTGTCTCGATACCGATCGCCTTGAATTCCGGGCGGACACGGCCGAGCACCGATTCCTTACGCGCCTGTTCGGCGAAATCGAGCCCCAGCTCTTGCAACTGCGCCCATGCCTCGCCACGCGACAATAGGAGCCCGGCGCCCAGAATGAGCGCGAAAGTAAGCAAGCGAATGGCCAGGATGTGCGAAAGCGCCGTCATTGCAAATCACGTACCCAGATTAAAAGCGCCAATTACGAAACCAGGCGCAAACGAACTCATCGGCCGCAAAGCACCGCGCGCCGGGCCGGTCCGTTCATCGGCCAGCAGCATTGGCTGCCGTGGCAGCCGCGTCAAGCTGCGACTCAAAATGCTTCTCCTCGCCTGATTCGGCCGAATCCCGGCAAAGTGGATAACGAAAAAAAAATTCAAACAGATTATTACAGAGTTATTTTAATTCCTTGAGTTAAGAGTCGTCAATTGGCTCATGCGAATCCGTTATTTTCGATACGACCGCCACCGGAACTGCCATGCTGCATATGAATCAATGTGAATGGGATTAACATTGGTATGTTAGCATAGCGAATCGAGCGAATAATTCAACATAAGAGGATTCGCTGACGCGTCGGCGCGGGGCTCGACCGCAACACCCGGCGCTGCGGTAGCAATTGTCCAAGGCGCGGATTTAAGCTCTCGACCGGCGGCGGATTTCCTGGCACTTAATCGCTTGGAGCCATGATTCACACGACGGTTTCGCGGGCCGTCTCCGGCGCGGCGCAAGGATATGGAACGACATGACCCGTAAAACTGCCTTGATTACCGGCGTCACCGGCCAGGACGGCGCCTATCTTGCCGAGTTGCTGCTCGACAAGGGCTATGTGGTGCATGGCATCAAGCGGCGCTCGTCTTCGTTCAACACCGAGCGTGTCGACCATCTCTACCGCGACCTGCATCTCGGCGAGGCGAAGTTTCGCCTTCATTTCGGCGACATGACCGACGCCACCAATTTGATCCGCCTGCTGCAGGAAACCCAGCCCAGCGAAATTTACAATCTGGCGGCACAGAGCCATGTAGCGGTGAGTTTTGAAACGCCCGAATACACCGCGAATTCGGACGCCCTCGGCACCTTGCGGCTGCTCGAGGCCATACGGATTCTGGATCTTGGCGAAACGGCGCGGTTTTATCAGGCGTCGACGTCCGAGCTCTATGGCAATGCGCCGCAATCGCCGCAAAGCGAAACAACGCCGTTCGCGCCGCGCAGTCCTTATGCCGCAGCCAAGCTTTACGCCTACTGGATTACCGTCAATTATCGCGAGGCGTATGGCTTTCACGCCTCCAACGGAATCCTGTTCAACCATGAAAGCCCAATTCGCGGCGAGACCTTCGTCACGCGCAAGATTACCCGCGCCGTCGCGGCCATCCATCTCGGCCTGCAGGAGACGCTCTATCTCGGCAATCTCGATGCCAAGCGCGATTGGGGACATGCGCGTGATTATGTCGAGGGCATGTGGCGCATCCTGCAACAGGACAAGCCGGACGATTACGTGCTGGCGACCGGAGAAAACCATTCGGTGCGCGAATTCGTCGAACTGGCGTTCGCGCGAATCGGCCGCACCCTGGAATGGCGCGGCGCGGGCCTGGAGGAAGCGGGGGTGGACGCCGGCACGGGCGATGTCCTGGTAAAAATCGATCCGCGCTATTTTCGCCCGACAGAGGTCGACAGTCTGCTCGGCGATGCGAAAAAGGCGCACGACAGACTGGGCTGGCGCCACCAAACGAGTTTCGACCAACTGGTGGCGGAAATGGTCGATGCCGATCTCAAGAATGTAGCCGAGCAAAAAAGACCGGGTCATGACTGACGCGGCCGAGACCTATTCCCTGAACGGCAAGCGGGTCTGGGTCGCCGGTCATCGCGGTCTGGTCGGCTCGGCCCTGGTCAAGCGCCTGGATGCCGAACAATGCGAGTTGATCACCGTCGCCCGGGACGAGCTTGATCTCAGGCGTCAGGCGGACGTCGAAGACTGGCTCTCGCAATCCCGGCCTGAAGCGATCTTTGTTGCCGCCGCGACCGTCGGCGGAATTCAAGCCAACGACAGCCGGCCCGCCGATTTCCTCTACGACAACATGATGATCGAAGCCAATATCATTCACGGCGCGTCGCGCGTCGGTGTCGAAAAGCTTCTGTTCTTGGGCTCGACCTGCATCTATCCAAAATTTGCTCCCCAGCCGATCGCCGAGAACGATCTCCTGACCGGCCCGTTGGAGCCGACCAACCAATGGTATGCGCTAGCCAAGATCACCGGCATATTTCTCTGCCAGGCTTATCGCCGGCAACATGGCTGTAATTTTATATCGGCGATGCCGACCAATCTGTTTGGCCCGGGCGATTATTTCGATGCCGAAAACAGTCACGTCATTCCCGCCCTGATGGGAAAAATTCATAAGGCGCACGAAGAAGACCATGCCGAAGTTGAGATCTGGGGAAGCGGTGAACCTTATCGCGAGTTTCTCTATTCCGACGACGCGGCGGACGCGTTGGTTTTTCTGATGAAGACTTATTCCGGTGACGGCCATGTCAATGTCGGCACCGGCGATGAGCGCAAGATCATCGAGATCGCGCAGCTCATCGCCGATATTGTCGGCTATCGCGGCGATTGGCGGTTCGACGCCAGCCGCCAGGACGGCCCGCCGCGCAAACTGGCCGACAGCCGCTTGCTCAATTCTCTCGGCTGGGCGCCTCGCGTCGGTTTACGTGACGGCTTGCAGGCGACCTATGAATGGTACCGCGAATCCTTCGCCGCCGGTCAGCTTCGCGCCTAACGCGCACGCGGTCAATGCCGTGAACGCAACTGGCTTTCCCCTCGACCAGAACGGATTGTGGCGCGAGATTCGCAACCCCCGCGCCGGCCTTTCGCCGCGCCCCGCGCTCTTTCTCGATCGTGACGGCACGCTCATCGAACTGGTCGAATTTATCAGCACGCCGGATGACGTCCGGCCGATTGCGGAAGCCGTGGCGCTGGCCGCGCGGGCGCGCGCCATGGATATTCCGACGGTGATGGTGACCAACCAGTCGGGCATCGCGCGCGGCCATTACGATTGGCAGCATTTCGCCGCCGTCCAGGAAGCGGTGATCGCCGCGGTCGCGGCGGGCGGCGTAGAAATCGATGCGGTTTTTGCCTGCCCGGCT
>PTKB01000227.1 GCA_002937555.1 Alphaproteobacteria bacterium MarineAlpha10_Bin2
GCGCGGGCAAGATGGCGGCAGGCTGGGAGCTGCCGAGGCGCCGGCGGATCGGGATTCGCCGGCGCCGTCCTTGCCTGTCCGGCGATGTCGGCGAGCAGTCCGGCCGTGGCGAAACCCTCGCTCGCACGCTCCTGGCACAGAGTGATCACGGCAGAGAGAATCCCAGAAAGCGCTGCGTCCGGGGTCATTCTTGCCTACAGCAATGCCGCCATCGGATTTCGACGTCCGGCATGCGCTTGCGGCGGTTCGGGCAGCCAATCGGCGTCGAGCCAAAGGCGGAGTAAATGCCGACGCTTGGCCTTTTCCGGCCAATCCTCATACTCGTCGCGTGCATGCAGCACACGGTAGTTGTTCAGGATCAGAGCTTCACCGGCCACCAGCGTATGCTGGACCTGAAGGCCAGGATCGTTCGCGAAATGGTCGAAAAGATCGAGCGCCGCGACCGACTTGCCGGAAAGCGGTGCACCGGCGACCTCGGCGGCGCGCTCGATAAACGGCCGGTAGTAGATACAGCTCATTCCGCCCGGGCCGTCGATCAGGACCGGAATGACATCCCGGCTGCGCCCCGCGCCCGGCGTTGTTTCATCGGGCATAAAGAATGCGAACCCTTCCTCCAGCACCGGCAACAGATCCGCATTTTCTTTCCGAATTGCCTCGCGAATGCTGTCGGCGCTGACCAAACGGTTGGTGCCGCCGTGGCGTGCCGGCCGCAGGCAAAGGAGAACGATCATCGGCGGCGGGTCGGTGTGCGGATTCAATTCGCCGGGCGAGCGGTAACCGCGGTCGTCGAATTCGTCCTCGTCGGAAAAATCTACGATCTCGACCAGCACTTCCTGCTTGGCGTTTTGCGGCAACAACCGGCCCAAGGCTTGGCCGAAGCGTGTGAGGCAATCGCCGGCGTCAGCCGAATGCGACACCACATCCCGCACCAGCGCGAATCCCGCGCCATCGCGCAGCTCGGACCTAATCCCCGGAAGATCATCTGCCGCGTAGCGCGGAAGGCCTAGGCGCTCCATATCGCTCCGCCGCCATGCCTTCGGCGTCCGATCGCGGGTTTTTACCTGCGTTCCAGTCACTTTGGCTTTCCGGCCAATTTCTCGTTCATACGGCAATTTACATGAAGTTGGGCGGCGGCCCTAGACTTGCGGCGCCGCAATACCTACCTAATATCAATACCGTCTAGATGGTTTTCGGGGAGGCCCATGGCAGAGAAAGTCGAGCGCAGGCTGGCGGCGATCGTGAGCGCCGACGTGGCCGGTTACACGCGCCTTATGCGCGCCGATGAGGAAGGTACGCTGAACCGCTTTCGCGCCCACCGCAGCGAGTTGATCGAACCCAAGATCGCCGAGTACAGGGGCCGGATCGTCAAACTAATGGGCGACGGCTTGCTCGTCGAGTTCGCCAGCGTCGTCGATGCGGTGCGTTGTGCGGCCGAGATCCAGCGCGCCATGGCCGAGCGCAATGCCGGCGTGCCGGCGGACACGCAAATCGTTCTCCGCATCGGCATTAACCTCGGCGATGTGATCGTCGAGGGCGAGGATATTCACGGCGACGGTGTCAACGTCGCCGCGCGCATGCAGGAAATAGCAAAGCCCGGCGAGATTTCGGTCTCCGGCGTCGTATACGACAGCGTGCGCGACAAGCTCGCCCCGGATTTTGAGGATTTGGGCCCGCAGCAGGTCAAAAATATCAGCGAGCCGGTCCGTGCCTACCGCGTCGTGCTCGACCCGGAGGCGGCCGGCAGGCGCAAGGCGCCACGCGAAACGCTGCGGGTCGCCACCGCGGTTAGTGCCGGTGGGTCGGCACGCGAGTTGGCGATTCTGAGTGGCCTGCAACGCAAGGGATCATGGCGCGTGCCGAAGAATCTCCGCGTGCTCGCCGTGATGGGCGGCATTGATCTGGATTTCCGCGAAGCCGTGTTCGGCCCCGGAGTGAGCGAAGTCAATATCACCAGCGTCATGGGCGGGGTCGCGGTGATCGTGCCGCCCCATCTGCAGGTCGAGTGCAGCGGCGTCGGCATCCTCGGCAATTTCGAAGGCATGAACCAAGGCAATGCGGAGCGGGATCCAAGCGCGCCGTTGCTGCGCATTACCGGCACCGCAGTCATGGGCGCGCTCGAAATCTCAACCCGGCCGCTCGGCGAGACCATGAAATCCGATCGCGGCGCCCATATCGGCCAGATCGGTCAACGATAACCGATCCGGGCGTGCTCAGAGCTGCGGCGAATTGAGCACCATCATCTTCTTGATCTGCATCTCTTCCATGGTGTGATGGATGCCGCCGACGCCATGGCCCGAATGTTTGAGGCCGGTGAACGGCATCCAGTCGACCCGGAAGGCGGTGTGGTCGTTGAGCATCACCGCCGAGGCGTCGAGTCGCTTATAGACGCGCAGCGCCGTATCCAAATCCTGGGTGAACACGGCGGCCTGGAAGGAAACGTCGAGGCTGTTGGCCCGCGCGATCGCCTGATCGAGCGAGCGGAAGGGATAGACGCAGACCACCGGCCCGAACACTTCGTTCTGGCTGACGCGCGCATTACGCGGCGGGTCCCACAGCACTGTCGGTGCGTAACAGGTCTTGGAGAGGCGCTTGCCGCCGGACAGCACCTTGGCGCCTCCGGCCTTGGCTTCTTCGACCCATTCCGCCACCCGGTCCACTTCGCGCGGGCGAATGAGCGGGCCGACCTGGGTGCTGGCTTTGGTCGGATCGCCGACCTTCATTGCCTTGGCCTCTTTGGCCAAACCGTTGGCCACTGTTTTGGCGATGGAATTGTGCGCGAAGATACGCTGGACCGAGACACACACTTGTCCGGCGTGGTAGAAGCCGCCCTTGGCCAGGAGCGGCAGCGCGCGTTTCACGTCCGCGTCCGCCGCCATAATGACCGGCGCCACGCCGCCATGCTCGAGCGCACAGCGCGTGCCCGGCGCCAATTTGGAGCGCAGCATCCAGCCCACGCCGGCGCTGCCGATAAAGCTGAAAAAGCCGACCCGGGGATCGGTGACGATCTTCTGCGATACCTCGATCTCGGCCGTGACGATCGGCTGGCACCACTCGTCCGGCAGGCCCGCTTCGCGCAGTATTTTGACGAAGCGCATGCAGGAAAGCGGCGTATCCTCGGACGGCTTGACGAGCACCGGGCATCCCACGGCAACGGCGGGACAGACCTGGTGGATGATCAGATTAAGCGGATGATTGAATGCGCTTACCGCCGTCACCACGCCGATCGGCTCGAGGCTGGTGAACGCCAGGCGGTGCACCGAAGAGCGCGAAATCCCCATCGGAATTTCCTCGCCCGCCTGAGTGCGGAGCGCTTCGATGCAGAGCTTCACCCCGTCGATGGCGCGCGCCACTTCATGCTGTGAATCGACCAGCGGCTTGCCGCCCTCCCGCGCCGATTCGATGGCCAGATAACCGGCGCGCTTGGTCATAAACTCGACCGTGCGCTCCAATATGTCGACACGCTTCCAGGCCGGGAGCCAGGCATCACGGTCGCGGTAGAGACCATAGGCGGTATTTAGCGCCTGTTCGGCGACTGCCGCGTCAGCCGTGGCAACGCGCCCGATCTTGCGGCGGTTATAGGGGGAAACGATATCGATTGGAGGGGAGCTGGTTTTCGCCCCCGGCACCATCAACCCAAAGCGCTCGGCCATTCTTTCACTCCTTGATTTGGTCCCTACGGAGAAGCGTACCTTGACGTTGCGCCGGGCGACAAGCCCATCGCGTTCGTCAACTGTATTCA
>PTKB01000228.1 GCA_002937555.1 Alphaproteobacteria bacterium MarineAlpha10_Bin2
AGTCGCCGAGACGATGGCGCCGAGCAGCAGACAGGCGACAAAGCCGAAGCCCGAGATCGCCTCCATGGCGAAGCCCACGGCGAAGGTCGAGATCAGCAAGCCGATCACCGCGAGCATCAGGATCGGTTTAATATCCTTCAGCAGATGGCGCACATTGATGCTCATGGCCGATTCAAAAATTAGCGCCGGCAGAAACAGGAAAAACACCGCCTCGGAGGTAATGTCGAGATTTTCCAGGGCGTGCAGGAAATCTCCGGCGATTCCAGCGCCGCTCTTGTCCGGGATGACGAGCACAATGACACCGAGCACCACGCCGGCAGCGGCGAGCAGCACGGTGAAAGGGAAATTCAGGCGCCGCGCCACCGGCTGCAGAAGGCTGGCGATCAGCAGTAAAACGAACAGGCCGAGCACGACTAGATAAAGATGCAAATCCATAGGTCCTCCCCCGACCCGCGGAAACTTGATCGATTTACCGCCGCGCCACGCAAGTTAAGCTGCGGTACGGCGTGTCAATTTCTGTTGGCTTGAATGCTAACACTCACCGCACCGGGCGCAATAGCGTAAATTCAGGCAACGCCGGGAAGGACAGTGGGCTTGGGAAACTGTTGCCTCCGGCGGGATGGCACGGTAAGGGGAGTATCGGCGCCCGACCGACCCGGCCCCGATCTTCAAGGGAATCGGATTAATAGCATAAAAACAACAGGTTGGACCGCCACCTAAATGGCTTCGAGGGCATCGGCGGCAATGCAGAGCGAGAAAATTATCTTTGTCACCCATTCCGATCGGGCCGACCCGGGCGCGGTGAGGGAGGCGCTTTGCGCCCGCGGTTACGAGACGGAGATTTGCTGTCCGTTTCTCGGCGACAGGCTGCCGCCGCTCAAAGATGGCAAACCGGAAGGCTACGCCGCCTCCATCGTTCTCGGTGGCGCCATGTCGGTGAGCGACGCCGCCGAGATGGATTTCATTGCCGAAGAAATTGCCTGGGTGCGCGGCCACCTCGAAAATGACGCGCCGCTTCTCGGCATCTGCCTCGGCGCGCAAATGATCGCTTGCGCGCTCGGCGCCAAAGTGTGGGAGCATCCGGACGAAGTGCGACAGATCGGCTATCACGAAGTACACGCGACGCCGGCGGGCCGCGGCGTCTTCCCGGAGCGTCTCACCGCCTATCAATGGCACCGCGAAAGCTTCGACCTGCCGCGAGGGGCCGAGCTGCTCGCCACCGGCGCCGCGGCCTTCTACAACCAGGCATTCCGCCACGGCAACAACGCCTTTGGCGTTCAGTTTCACCCGGAAATGATTCCGCGAACCATGGAGCGCTGGATTACTTCGGAAAAAGGCGCGCCGCAGCTCGATCTACCGGACGCACAATCGGCAGCGCAACAGCGCGCCGAAGCGCCGCTGCATAACCCGGTCATGCGCCGCTGGCTGGACAAATTTCTCGCCGTCTGGCTTGGTCCGCCAGACCGCGCGGACGGCATGGAATAAGCCGCGCCAACGGCGAAGCGAAAAGGATCGCACGCGATGCAGCTTGGCAGGACACTGGCGGCGATGCCGTCATCTGGAATTCGGGACACGTTCAACCGCATCGCCGGCATGCCCGATGTAATCAATCTGGCACCCGGCGAGCCCAACTTTCCGACACCGCCGCACATTGTCGCCGCCGCCAGCCGCGCCATCGAGGCCGGCCATACCAAATATGTCAGCAATGCCGGCTTGCTCGAACTCCGCGAAGCACTTTGCCGCAAGCTCAAGGCCGAAAACGGAATTACCGTCGACAGCGATGAGATCATCGTCACCCATGGCGCCATGGGCGCGCTCTATAGTGCCTTTGTCGGCCTCGTCGATCCGGGTGACGAAGTGCTGCTGCCCGACCCCGCCTGGCCGAATTTCGCCATGATGGCGACATTGCGCTCGGCCGTGATCAAGAGCTACCCCCTCGCTGCGGAGAATGGCTTCCTGCCGGATATCGACGCGCTTGAGGCGCTGGTCAGTCCGGCCACCAAGCTGCTGCTGATCAACACGCCGCTCAACCCGATCGGTTCGGTGATCCCGCGTGCCCGCATGGCGGCGCTGCTGGACTTTGCCCGGGCGCATGATCTGTGGCTGATCTGCGACGAGGCCTACGAAGCCTTGACTTACACCGACTGCTTCGTCAGCGCCGCCGCGCTCGATCACAGAGACCGTTTGATCGGCGTCTACAGCTTCTCCAAATCCTACGCCATGACGGGCTGGCGCATCGGCTACATGGTGGTGCCGCGCGCCATCGCGCCGGTTTTCGCCGACCTTCAGGAAGCGATGATCTCCTGCGCCAGCACGCCCGGCCAATGGGCCGCGCTGGCGGCGCTCGAAGGCCCGCAGGACGTGGTGGCGGAAATGCGCGAGGCCTATTCGGCGCGCCGCCAACTGGCGCTCGATGTGCTCAGCCAATTTGGCGTCACCGCGCACCCGCCGGATGGCGCGTTCTATCTTTGGATCGATATTCACGGCGCCGGCGTGCCGAGCCGGGTGTTCGCCAATACCCTGCTTGAGACCGTTCGGGTGGCGGTCGTTCCCGGCCTCGATTTTGGCCCTGGCGGCGAGGGCTATGTGCGGGTGTCGCTCGCCGCGGCGCCCGAGGCGCTCCGCGAAGGGCTCGCGCGTCTCGGGCAATGCCATGCACGTTTCGCCGCCGAGGCCGGGGCGCCGGGCGCGATTGCGAATCGTTAGGGGGAGACATGAGCGAAGAGAATTCGGAAGAGAGCTGGCGCGGCAAGGTCGGCAAGCTGAGCCAACAAGATATCGACCGGTTCCTCGAAGAGCCCAATCTTGCCCGCGTCGCCTGCCTCGACGCCACGGGCTGGCCCTATGCCATTCCGTGCTGGTATCAGTGGGACGGCAAATCCATCTGGCTGGTGGCGCGGGCGAAATCAAAATGGGCGCATTTCCTGGTCGCCGAGGCGCGCTGCGCGGTGACGATAGATGAATCCTCGGCGGCCGATGATCAGCAGGCAAAAGGGGCAGGCGTGCAGCGCAATTTCGCCGCGCAATGCAACGCGGTGATCGTCGAAGAGCCCAATGTCGGCGGGCGCTGGGTCGAGATCGCACGCCAGATGGCGCTCCGGTATTACGGCGCCAACGGCCCGAGCTATCTTGAGCCGACGATGAGCTGGAAGCGCTGGCTCATCCGCCTCGACCCGGTCGAGACCTGGACCTGGCAAGGCATCGCCTGGCCGAAGCGCTATCTCGAAGGCGACGCGGTCGCGCGGTAACCCGCGCGCGGCGTAAGAGATGAACTGAGCGGCGCACCCATGTTGGCCCGCAAAAGCGATTTCATCGGCCTCGACGGCATCACCCATCTGGCGACGGGCGGCGAGCCGCCCTTGCTGAAAGCCCACCGCGAAGCGTTCGAGGCGTTCGCCCGCGACAAGGCGCGCGGCTTCACTGGCTACGAGGCGCATTGGGCCGTCGGCGATGAGGTACGCGTCGGACTGGCAGCCATGACCGGCCTTGCGGCCGATGATTTTGCTTTGGTCGGCAGCGCCTCCGCCGGCATCGCCTCCGTGCTCTCCTCGTTCGATTGGCGCACCGGCGACAATGTGGTCACGTCGTCGCTTGAATATGCTTCCGGACGCTATGCCTTCGCCCGCCTCAAGGGTCTCGGCGTCGAGACGCGCCTGACCAACGATCTCGGAACTCAGACTCGACCGATCTGGTCGCCTTCCGGCACCGAGGTGTTGTTCAGGG
>PTKB01000229.1 GCA_002937555.1 Alphaproteobacteria bacterium MarineAlpha10_Bin2
TCGAGCCACCGCTGAAGCGCGTAGGGTCCCACGGGTTACGGCACGGGCCGAACATGGAAGAATCATTGGTCGGGCCATAAGCGAATTCATGGGTGTTGAGCTTGCCGAGCATGACCGCGCCGGCTTGCTTGAGACGCGCAACGCCGGTTGCGTCGCTGTCCGGCACATGATTTTCCAGCACTCGGGAGCCCGCCGTCGAGCGCACGCCGGCGGTCTGGTAGAGGTCCTTATGGCCGATAGGAATGCCGTGCATGGGCCCACGCCATTGCCCGGCGGCGATTTCCGTTTCGGCTTGCTTGGCTTCGGCCAGCGCGTCTTCCTCGCACAGCGTGACGAACGCGTTGACTTTGTCATTGTGCTGGGCGATGCGCGCGAAATAGGCGCGCGCCGCATCGACGGGAGAGAACGATTTATCGCGATAACCCTGCGCCAGTTCGGCGATGGAAAGCTCGGTAATATCGCTCATCAAGATTTGTCCACGCCGCGCTCGACCGGGCGGAAGATCACCGCCGGCTCGACATCCTTGATCGGAAGTTCGCGCAGGCTTTCGATCATCTGCATGATGTTTTCGAACATCTCGGCATGGGCCGCCGCTTTTTCCGCGCTGATGTGCTGTCCGGCAAGCTCGGCGGCAACGGATTTGAGGGTATTCGGCGTAACGGGGTTGCGTGCGCTCATCTCTTAACCTCTGGGTGGGGTGGGCTGGTCTTGGCATTCACTTTAGCCCAACGCCCAGCGCCTGTCTCAGCCGCGTTTTCCGTCCGGCCGGGGGCGCCACAACATTGGCGCATAAACGATTAAGAAGAGGATAAATGCCGCCGACCACAAGCCGCCGGAGAGGTGCACATCGCCATTGTACAGGCGCGCCGGTAGGAATGGCGCGATGAGGCGCAGAATGAGGGCAGCGAGGAGAAGATAGTAGGCGGTGACGATGCCCGGGCGGAGTTTCAGGGCGCATCCAGTATGGCCGAGAGCAGCAACAAATTGATTTTTTCCGGAAATATCTCGAAATTTCGATTTGCTCTCGATAGCATTGCCCAATCCACAGGCACACCAACCATCTGATAGACAGGCTGGGTGTTTTTGGGTAAGCCGAAAAACTTCTGAATTCCGGCCAACATTAATTTGGGAAATTCGCCATGGGCAAACTGCAAGACAAAACCGCTTTGATCACCGGCGCCAGCAGCGGTATCGGCAAGAAGGTCGCACTCTCATTCGCCGAAGAAGGCGCCGACGTAGCCATCAACTACCCCGATGACTCTCAGGCCGGTAATGCGAACGCCGTGGTGGCGGAAGTCGAGAAGCGCGGCCGCCGTGCACTGGCCATTCGGGCGGACGTCTCCAAGGCCGACGAAAACGCGGCGATGGTGGACCAGTTCATCGAGGCGTTCGGCCATATCGATATTCTCGTCAACAATGCCGGCATCGGGCGCACCGCCATGGTCGAAGAGATGAGCGTCGAGATGTGGGACGAGATGATCGCGGTCAATCTGCGCAGCGTGTTTTTGGCGACCAACAAAGTTCTCCCGCTGATGTATGCCCAGGGCCATGGCAAGATCATCAACACCGCATCGCAGCTCGCCTATAAGGGCGCGCCGGGCCTCGCCCATTACACCGCCAGCAAGGCCGCTATCGTCTCCTTCACGCGCTCGCTGTCGCTCGAGATCGGCGACCGCGGCGTCAATGTGAATTGCGTGGCACCTGGTGCGACGACGACGCCGATCCTCGACGGCATGGATGAAAATATTCTCGAAGCCATTCGCCAGAGCATTCCGCGCGGCCGCTTCGCCGTGGTCGAAGAGATCGCGCCGACATATGTGTTCCTGGCCTCAAGCGACGCCGACCATTATGTCGGCCAATGCCTGAGCCCGAACGGCGGGGATATATTTCTTTGAGACAGGTGGCGCTGAGGGTGGGCGCGCGCCTAATCCTTGTCGTTGCCGCCCGACATCAGTTTGCCGAACATCCGACCGGCTTCGCGCATGGGATCTTTCTCGACCGCGAATTCGACAACCTTGTCGGCCGTCTCGGTCAGCTTCTTGTCGACGGTCACGACGGTTTTTACCGCCTTCTGCTGCACCCTCGGGTTAGCCGCGGCGCGTTTGAAAACGCTCCACATCAAATGCCGCACGATGGACATCGGCCCCGTCCTTTAGTGAGTAATCCTGTAAATTTGCGCCCAATGCCGGCAATCTTCAAGAGGGTGGCGGCGATTGCCGCAGTTAAGGCGCTTCGTCGGCATCGAAAATTCCGGCGATGATCACCGCTTCGGTGCGGTTTGTGACGTTCAGCGCCTTGAATATGGCCGACACATGCACCTTGACGGTGCCTTCCGCCAAACTGAGTTCCTGGGCGATGGCCTTGTTCGAGCGCCCCAACGCCAGAAGCCGCATGACGTCGCGCTGACGCCGCGTCAAACTGCGCGCCACCTGATCCGACAGACGCGGTTGACCAAAGCTTGCTTCCAGACCCGCGACGCGCTGATCTCCTTCAGGATGACCGAGCAGCGCCGGTGGCAAATACATACCACCCGCCAGCACCAGGCGGATCGCGTTCAGCATGACTTCGGAAGATGAGGATTTGGGTAAGTATCCCATTGCTCCATTGTCGAGCGAGGCCTGGACATCGGCCGGATTTTCGCGCGCCGAGACGACGATTATGGGCGCCGAGCGGGAACGGTCGCGCAAACCGGAAATGCCGCTATAACCTTCGATCCCCGGCATCAGCAAATCGACCAGAATGAGATCGATGCTGTCTTCGCGCTCGGCGATCTCCAGCGCTTCGGCGTAATCGCTCGCTTCCAGTATTTCCGCTTCAGGGTCGAGCCGTTGCAACAAATAGAGAAGTCCAACGCGAAATACCGCATGATCATCGGCAACTAAAAACTTCATTTGCTTCTCGATTTCTTGTCATACCGTGCGGACGCCTATTCGTCTGCTGCCTAAACGTAGAACTGGTTGATTAACCTAAATTATTATACGTTTCTGCTAACAAGCGTTAAACAATAAAATTTAGACCAGGTAAAATATATCGAACGGAATGGATATCAGTCCAATACATTATCCTATGCAAATTTGTGAACATCATCAACATCCAATAATTTCTCTAACCGTATGAAATATTTTGAATTTTCTCCGATTGTTTGCGCCGCGCTGGATGAGCGGCGGGCCGTGGTGGCGCTCGAGACCTCGCTTGTTTCGCATGGCTTGCCATGGCCGCGAAACCTCGAAACCGCGCGCGCCATGGAAGCCGCCGTCACGGCCGAAGGGGCGGTGCCCGCCACAATCGGCATATTTCGCGGTAAAATACATGTCGGCTGCGATGCGGCTTTGTTGGAAACATTTGCCCGCACAAAGGACGCACTCAAAGTAAGCCTGAGGGATCTTTCCGCCGCGGTCGCGCGCCATGGCGACGACGTCGAGTGCGGCGGGACAACGGTTTCGGCGACGCTCCACTGTGCCGCCAAAGCGGGAATCAAGGTGTTCGCCACCGGCGGCATCGGCGGCGTACACCGCGGCGCGGCGGAAACATTCGACATATCCCAGGATTTGGCGGCGCTGGGGCGCCATGGAATCGCCGTCATTTGCAGTGGCGCAAAATCCATTCTGGATTTGCCGAAAACATTGGAAGTGCTTGAAAGTCAGGGCGTTCCGGTGATTGGCTACAAAACCGGCCGCTTTCCCGCCTTTTACGCGCGCGATTG
>PTKB01000023.1 GCA_002937555.1 Alphaproteobacteria bacterium MarineAlpha10_Bin2
CGCCCGCCGTCAGCCGGCAAGCGCGACCGCGATTCCAGTCGCCGGCGCGGCGGCAAACTTACCGTCTCGCGGGCGCTGGAGAGCGATGGCGAGGACGAACGCAGCCGCAGCCTGGCGTCGCTGAAACGCCAACGCGAGCGCGAGCGCCGCATGGCGGCGGAAGCCGGCGGCGGCGAAGAAGCCGGACCTGTGGTGCGCGAGGTGGTGGTGCCGGAGACCATCACCGTCCAGGAACTTGCCAACCGCATGGCGGTGCGCGGCATCGAGGTAGTGAAAAAGCTCATGCAATTGGGCATCGCCGCGTCGATGGCCCAGAGTATCGAGGGCGATACCGCCGAACTGGTGGTGCATGAGTTCGGCCACAAGGTGAAGCGGGTGAGCGCATCGGACGTGGAAATCGGCTTGGAAGGCGAAGCGGATGACGCTGGCAGCTTGGTGCCCCGCCCACCGGTGGTGACCGTCATGGGCCATGTCGATCACGGCAAGACGTCGCTCTTGGATGCGCTGCGGTCGACCGATATCGCCTCCGGCGAAGCCGGCGGGATCACCCAACATATCGGCGCCTATCAGGTGGAGCTTACGAACGACGCACGCATTACCTTCATCGACACGCCGGGCCATGCCGCGTTTACGCAAATGCGCTCGCGCGGCGCCAAGATCACCGACATTGTCATTTTGGTCGTCGCCGCCGATGACGGCGTCATGCCGCAAACGGTCGAGGCGATCAACCATGCGCGCGCCGCAGACGTGCCCATGATCATCGCCATCAACAAGATCGACCGCCCGGACGCCAACGCGGACCGAGTCCGCCAAGAGTTGTTGCAACACGAAATCGTCACCGAAGAAATGGGCGGCGAAATTCTCTCGGTCGAAGTTTCCGCGATGCAGAAAACCAACCTCGACAAGCTTGAAGAAGCGATCATCCTGCAGTCGGAAATCCTCGAACTGGCCGCCAACCCGGATCGCGACGCCGACGGGGTGGTCATCGAATCCCGCGTCGATCGCGGCCGCGGCGTGGTGTGTACGTTCCTGGTGCAGCGCGGCACGCTGCGTGTCGGCGATATTGTCGTCGCCGGCACGGAATGGGGCCGGGTGCGGGCGATGACGGATGACCGCGGCCAAATCCGGGATGAAGCCACGCCCGCGACCCCGGTGGAAGTGCTCGGCTTCAACGGCCCGCCGAATGCCGGCGACGAATTCGTCGTCGTGGAGAGCGAGCGCCGCGCCCGCGAAATCAGTGAATTCCGCTCAAAGCGCGTGCGCGAGGTCGCCTCCGCGCGCAGCGCCTCGCAGGTCAGTGTGGACGATATGTTCTCGCAAGCCGGCGAAGACGGGCTGCAACGGCTGCCGATGGTTATCAAAGGAGACGTCCACGGCTCCGTCGAGGCGGTGAAGAGCGCGCTTGAGAATTTGTCTACCGACGAGGTCGCGGTGCAAGTTCTCCATGCCGGCGTTGGCGGCATCACCGAATCGGACGTGGTTCTGGCCACCGCCTCGAACGCCCACATCATTGGCTTCAACGTGCGCGCCAACCCGCAGGCGCGGGATCTGGCACGGCGCGAAGGCGTCGATATCCGCGATTACGCCATCATTTACAATATCGTCGACGATACCAAGGCGATGCTGGAAGGCATGCTCAAGCCGGCGTTGCACGAACGCAAACTGGGCAACGCGCAAATTCTCGAAATATTCGACGTCGGCAAAGTCGGCAAGGTCGCCGGTTGCCGGGTCACCAACGGCCTGGTGCGCCGCGGCACCAATGTGCGGCTGCTGCGTGACGATATCGTCATTCATGACGGCACCCTGAAGACCTTGCGCAGCTTCAAAGATGACGTGCGAGAGGTTAAGGAAGGATTCGAATGCGGCATGGCGTTCGATAATTACTCGGACCTACGCGAAGGCGATGTCATGGAGTTTTACGAAATCGAGGAAGTCGCACGCGTCCTCGATTCCTGATACTCGGTCCGGGAAGAGCGTTAAGAGACTCAATTCCTGAGGTGGAAGCCTTAACAATGGCACGCGGAAACGCTCCAAAATCGCGCGCTCCCAGTCAGCGCCAACTGCGTGTCGGCGAACTGCTGCGGGAAGCGCTTACCGATACCTTCCGGCGCGCGCCGATTCGCGATCCGATCTTGAGCGGGGTGGCGATTACGGTCACCGAAGTCCGGACCGCGCCCGATCTCAAGCAGGCGAGGGTTTTTGTCATGCCGCTCGGCGGCGGCGATGGCGCGCCGATTGTCGAGGCGCTCGGCCGCGCGGCGCCCTATCTGCGAACCGAGGTCGCGCGCCGGGTGAACTTGCGCTATGCGCCGGCGCTCGAATTCGAGCTCGACCGGTCGTTCGATGAATCCAGCCATATCGACGAATTGTTGAACGAATTACCGGCGCGCAATGAATGAGCCCGCCAACGCACCGGAGCGCCTCAATGGCTGGCTCATTGTCGACAAACCGGCCGGCCGAAGCTCGGCGCATATCGTCGGCCGGATAAAGCGCCTCGCCGGCGGCCAAAAGGTCGGCCATGGCGGCACCTTGGACCCGCTCGCCACCGGCGTTCTGCCGATTGCCATCGGCGAAGCGACCAAAACCGTGGCCTATGTCATGCACGGGACAAAAGCCTATCGGTTCACGCTGAAATGGGGCGAAGCGCGCGATACCGACGACAGCGAAGGCAAAATCACCGAGACCAGTGACGTTCGCCCGTCGCACAGCGACATCGAAGCGGCCTTTCCCGAATTCGTCGGCGAAATCAGCCAACTTCCACCCAAATACTCTGCCCTAAAGGTTGCCGGCCAGCGCGCCTATGCGTTGGCGCGGGCCGACAAGCCGGTCACGCTTCAGCCCCGCTTGGTACGCATTGACAGCCTGTCGCTGCTCGAAAACGACCAAGACACGGCCACTTTCGACGTTATTTGCGGCAAAGGCACCTATATTCGGGCCTTGGCGCGCGATTTGGCCCTTAATCTCGGCACTTTTGGCCATGTTTCGGCACTACGCCGCACCGCGGTCGGTCCATTTGGCGAAAAAGCGGCGATTTCGCTGGATATACTAGAGTCGCTCGTGCATAGTGCGCGCCTTGCCGCGCACGTCCTCCCGGTCGAGGCCCCGCTGGCCGACATCCCGGCACTGGAATTGACCGAAAGCGATGCGCACCGGCTGCGATGCGGCCAGGTAATAGCGGTAAAGGGCGCGGATGTAGAGACCGTCCGCGCTGTATCCGGCGAGCGCCTTGTGGCTTTGGCCAGAATTGAAATGGGCCATCTCAAGGCGCTTCGCGTCTTCAACCTTTAGGAATTGGAGCAAGAGATGTCGATTACCGCTGAGCGGAAAGCCGAACTCATGGGCGAGTTCGGCAAAACGGCCGGTGACACCGGCTCCCCGGAAGTGCAGGTCGCAATCCTGACCGAACGTATCAACAATCTGACGGGTCACTTTAAGACCCATAAGAAAGACCGGCATTCGCGCCGCGGCCTCCTGAAAATGGTGAGCCGGCGCCGCAGTTTGCTGGATTATCTCAAGCGCGAAGACACCGAGCGTTATGCCGACGTGATCCAGCGCTTGGGTCTGCGCAAGTAATTTGTTGACTGGCTTCGCAGACCAATTTCACCGGTAAAACTGGAGTTGTGGACGTTAAATGAACGTCTGAGGCTGAGCCGCGGCAGAGAAGGCGCGGGTGACAGCCATTTGGTTCATTGGCCGGAGATCGAACGTCGCGGCCAATGAAAATGACGAGGGGATCATCCTGGTCCGCTCGAGCGGGGCGGCGCGCATGGGGCGCACCGGCCGCAGGTAGAAGGGAAATAAACTATGTTTGATGTGACGAGAATAGAAACGGTATGGGGCGGGCGCCCGTTGGTCCTCGAGACCGGCAAGATGGCGCGCCAGGCCGACGGCGCCGTGATGGTGACCTATGGCCAGAGCGCGGTGCTGTGCACCGTGGTGGCGCAAAAGAGCCCGCGCGAGGGTGTGGATTTCTTCCCCCTCACCGTCAACTACGAAGAAAAAGCTTTTGCCGCGGGGAAAATTCCCGGCGGTTTTTTTAAGCGCGAAGGCCGGCCCGGCGAGAAAGAGACGCTGGTTTGCCGCCTGATCGACCGGCCGATCCGCCCGCTGTTTGCAGCCGGCTTCCGCAATGAAACGCAAGTGATCTGCACGGTCGTCTCGCACGATATGCAAAACGATCCCGATATGGTCGCGATGGTCGGCGCGTCCGCCGCCCTGACGGTTTCCGGCATTCCCTTCATGGGCCCGATCGCCGGCTGCCGGGTGGGTTATATCAACGGCGAATATACGCTCAATCCGACGCTTGAGGAGCGCCTCGAATCGGACCTCGACCTGGTCGTCGCCGGAACCCAGGAAGGCGTGCTGATGGTCGAATCCGAAGCCAGTGAGCTCAACGAAGAGATCATGCTCGGCGCCGTCACCTTCGGCCATGCCGAAATGCGCCCGGTTTTCGACGCGATTATTGAGCTTGCCGAAGCGTGCGCCAAAGAGCCGTGGGAAGTTCCCTCGGTCGAGAAAGACGCGGACCTGGTCGCCAAGATCGACGGTTTGGCGTCGGACGGCTTGCGCGAAGCCTACGCCATCCAGGCCAAATCCGAGCGCCAGGACCGCATCGGCAGCGTCAAACAGTCGGTCGCGGAGAGCCTGGCCGACGGCGATGGCGAAACGCCGGGAGATATGGGTTCGATCCTCAAGGATATCGAACGCGACATCGTGCGTTCCGAGATCCTCAAATCCGGCGCCCGCATCGACGGGCGCGGCACGCGGGATGTGCGCCAGATCGTGAGCGAAGTCGGCATCCTGCCGCGCTGCCATGGCTCGGCGCTGTTTACCCGTGGCGAAACCCAGGCCCTGGTGGTCGCGACGCTGGGCACCGGCCAGGACGAGCAGATCATGGATGTGCTCGATGGCGAATACCGCGAGCGCTTCATGCTGCATTATAATTTCCCGCCCTATTCGGTGGGCGAGGCGCGATTCCTGCGCGGCCCAGGCCGGCGCGAAATTGGCCATGGCAAGCTCGCCTGGCGCGCCGTGCATCCGCTTATGCCAACGGCCGAGGAGTTTCCCTACACCATCCGCGTTGTCTCGGAGATTACCGAATCGAACGGTTCCTCTTCGATGGCGACCGTGTGCGGCACCTCACTGTCGCTGATGGATGCCGGCGTTCCCTTGGCCCGTCCGGTGGCGGGTATCGCCATGGGGCTGATCAAGGAGGGCGATGATTACGCAGTCTTGAGCGATATTCTCGGCGACGAGGATCACCTTGGTGATATGGACTTCAAGGTCGCCGGTACGGTGAACGGCATCACCTCGCTGCAGATGGATATCAAGATCACCAGCATCACCGAGGAAATCATGCGGGTGGCGTTGGAGCAGGCGAATGAAGGCCGCCTCCATATCTTGGGCGAGATGGGCAAGGCGATCGGCGCGGCGCGCGATACCGTGAGCGACACCGCGCCCCGCATCACCACCATCACCGTGCCCAAGGACCGCATCCGCGAGATCATCGGCCCGGGCGGCAAGGTGGTGCGTGAGATTTGCGAGACCACCGGCACCAAGATTGATATCGAGGATGACGGCACGATCAAGGTCGCCGCGGTGGAAGCCGCAGCCGGCCAAGCGGCGCTCGATATGATCCGCGATATTATCGCCGAGCCCGAAATCGGCGAGATTTACGACGGCAAGGTCGTGAAGATCATGGACTTCGGTGCGTTCGTGAACTTTATCGGCAAGCGCGACGGTCTCGTTCATATCAGCGAGATCGCGCCCAACCGAATCGGCGCGGTCAGCGATGTGCTGAATGAGGGCGACGAGGTCAAAGTCAAGGTGCTCGGCATCGACGACCGCGGCAAGATCAAGCTCAGCATGAAAGTCGTCAACCAGGAGACCGGCGAGGACATCAGCAAGCAAGCGGCAGCCAGTTAGCCGGGACAATCGAGGCTCGCGGCCCCGCGGCATAATCCGCTATGATTATGCCGCAGGGTTGACGCGGGCGGGAAGACGTCCAAATTGGTCAATAAGCGCAGTGGGGCGGTATTTGGCAAACCATTATCCGCCCGGTTGCCAGGTTACACAGCGAGGATGAATTGAAAGCGCTTCATCCACTCATGATATCCGGCAAGGAAGTCATGCCCCTGATCGAGGGCGGCAAGGGCATTGGTGTGACCAATGGACTGTCTTCCGGCGCCTGGGCGGCCACCGGCGCGGTGGGAACTTTCTCGGGCGTCAATGCGGATTCCTATGACGAAAACGGCAATGCGATCCCGCAGACCTATCAAGGCCGGACGCGCCGCGAGCGCCACGAAGAGCTGGTGAAATACGCCGTCGAGGGTGGTGTGACACAGGCCCAGATCGCGCATGAAACATCTGGCGGCGAAGGCCGGCTGCACATGAACATCCTGTGGGAAATGGCGGCCAGCGAGAGAATCCTGCATGCCATCATGCAACGCAGCAAAGGTCTCATCCATGGCGTGACCTGCGGCGCCGGCATGCCGTACCGCATCGCCGAGATCGCCAGTCAATATCAGGTGCATTATTACCCCATCGTTTCTTCCGGCCGCGCTTTCCGGGCGCTGTGGAAACGTGCCTATCACAAATTCTCGGAATTGCTCGGCGGCGTGGTGTATGAGGACCCGTGGCGCGCTGGCGGCCATAACGGTCTCTCCAACAATGAAGACCCGAATAAGCCGGAAGATCCCTATCCGCGGGTGCGCGATCTGCGCACCCTGATGAACAGTTTCGGCCTGCAAAAGGTGCCGATCATCATGGCCGGCGGGGTTTGGTACCTGCGCGATTGGCAAGATTGGATCGACAATTCCGAGCTCGGCCCCATCGCCTTCCAATTTGGCACGCGTCCGTTGGTAACCAAGGAAAGCCCGATATCCGAAAGCTGGAAGCGGCGCCTGTTGAAATTGAAGAAAGGCGATGTCGGCCTCAACAAATTCAGCCCGACCGGGTTTTATTCTTCCGCCGTGCGCAACAAATATATCAACGAGTTGGAAGAACGCGAGAGCCATCAAGTGGCGTATACGTCTGAGCCGCTCGGCGATCATGATCAGGAACTCACTCCCGGCCCGCGCGGGCGCTCTTTTTATCTCACCAAAGGCGATTTTAAGCGCGCCCAGGAATGGCTCAAGAAAGGCCTCGTGCGGGCGATGAAAACGCCCGATTCGACGCTTATTTTCGTGACCGATGAAAAAGCGCGGGAAATACGCAATGATCAGGCAAACTGCATGGGCTGCCTGTCATCCTGCCGCTTCAGCAATTGGTCGACAAACCCGGACTTCACCACCGGCAAGAAAGTCGACCCGCGCAGCTTCTGTATCCAAAAGACGCTGCAGGACATCATTCACGACGTCGACGACGTCGACAATCAACTGATGTTTTCCGGTCATGGCGCCTACCGCTTTGCGTCGGATCCGTTTTATTCCAACGGCTTCATTCCGTCGGTGAATCAACTCGTCACCCGGATGGCGACGGGAGATTAATTGCCCTTTTGGAGGCAGGAATTTCTAATGCCTTCTTGATTTAGGGTTGTGCTGCTCTATGTTGTGCGGCTGAACGTGCGACAGGTGTCCACATTGATGAGACAAGATATGCGCCAGGCCGTGACTTCGAACGATATCATCGAGATGGTCCGCGACGCCGGCCTGCGGCCGACACGCCAGCGCCTGTCGCTTGCCCGCCTGCTGTTTTCAGGCGGTGACCGGCACGTTACCGCCGAACAACTCCACTCCGAATCGCTCGGCCAGGGATTCAGCGTCTCCCTCGCCACCGTCTACAACACGTTGCACCAATTCACCACCGCCGGGCTGCTCCGGGAATTGGTCGTCGATGCGGGGCGCTCCTATTTCGACACCAATATCAGCGCCCACCATCATCTCTATTTCGAAGACAGCGGCATCTTGCGTGACGTCGCCGGCGACAATGTGGCGATCGGAGAATTGCCAGCGCTTCCCGAAGGCGCGAAAATTTCGCGCATCGACATTATCATCCGAGTCAAGGACTGCGCGCCAGCCGCATAACGCCGCCGCCGGGCGAAGCACTGGCAGCCCCAATATTTCACATCACCCTATGTGCCACGTGGCGGCATATTTAATTGTTTTTAGAATCATTCTAAAATGGCTTGACGGCAGCGTGCACCTGCGGCATATAAGGCTGTCTAGCATGTAACCGCGCCGAGCAACCGTCGCGGTCGCCGCTCAGCGAACACAACAATTGGGAGACAAGCCGATGCCGGCATTGAAAGGGACCAAGACCGAACAGAATTTGAAGGACGCTTTCGCGGGCGAGAGCCAAGCGAACAGGCGCTATCTCTATTTCGCGCGCCGGGCGGATGTCGAAGGCTACAACGATGTGTCGACCGTTTTTCGCTCCACCGCCGAGGGCGAAACCGGCCATGCGCACGGCCATCTCGACTATCTGCAGGAGACCGGCGACCCGGCGACCGGTTTGCCGATCGGCGACACGTCGATCAATCTTGCCGCCGCCGTCGCCGGCGAGACGCATGAATATACCGATATGTATCCCGGCATGGCGCGTACGGCGCGCGATGAAGGCTTCGACGAAATCGCCGATTGGTTCGAGACTCTGGCCAAAGCCGAGAAGTCTCACGCCGGCCGCTTCCAACAAGCTCTCGATTCGCTTTAACCGAGCCAAGGCATAAAGCGCCGGGGCTTCCGACCGTAACGATCGGGAGCCCCGCCGCGCTGCTTACAGCCGCGCGCAACAAGACAGGCAGGAGAGATGGCCGTGGATCCCGGCGCGCCGACGCGCCATCCCGTCGCCTGGCGCGACCCTGAGTTT
Organism: Alphaproteobacteria bacterium MarineAlpha10_Bin2; assembly: GCA_002937555.1. Taxonomy (GTDB): domain Bacteria; phylum Pseudomonadota; class Alphaproteobacteria; order UBA828; family UBA828; genus PTKB01. The sequence goes on from PTKB01000023.1 coordinate 8,806, forward strand.
TTCGACGCTCAATCGCTCGACGCGGAAATGCGCCGGGTGTTCGACATATGCCATGGCTGCCGGCGTTGTTTTAGCCTGTGCGATTCCTTCCCGCGCCTGTTCGATTTGGTCGATGAATCCACAACCGGCGAGGTCGATGGTGTGGCTTCGGCGGATTTCGAGAGCGTCGTGAATGCCTGCACGCTGTGCGACATGTGTTTCATGACCAAATGCCCCTACACCCCGCCGCATGAATGGAATATCGACTTCCCGCATCTCATGCTGCGCTACCGCGCCAATCAGCACCGCGCCGGCCGCGCGCCGACATCGGCGAGCCCGCGCCTGGCGGAGACCGACAAGAACGGCCGTGCAGCACGCTTTATTGCGCCGTTCATGAACTGGGGCGCGAAGAACGAAAACCGCCTCGGTCGATTTCTGATGGAAAAGTTCGCCGGCGTCCACCGCGCGGCGCGCCTGCCGCAATACCGCAACCCAGCCTTCCTCAAACGCGCGCGTAAGGCAGCGCCCGCCGTCAATCAGGCGGCGCCAGCCAAGGGGCGCAAGGTCGCGCTCTACGCCACCTGCTTCGCCAATTATAACTCGCCTGAAATCGGCGAGGCGGCGCTGGCGATACTCGCCCATAACGGCGTCGATTGCGAAGTGGTCTATCCGCGCTGTTGCGGTATGCCACAGCTCGAACAGGGCGATATCGCCCGCGTCGCCGAGAACGCCAAGAAAACCGCGGTGGAGCTCGGCAGTTGGATCGACAAGGGCTATGACGTCGTTGCCCTGGTGCCGAGCTGCGCGCTGATGCTGAAACTGGAATGGCCGCTTCTCCTTCCCGACGAGACGGCGGTGGCGCGGCTTGCGGCGCACAGCTTCGATATCAGCGAATATATCGTCGCCATCGCGCGCGACGAAGGATTGGCCGACGGCATCGGGCCGCTGGACGGCGGCGTGACGCTGCACATGGCCTGTCATGCGCGCGCCCAGAATATCGGCAACAAGGCGGCGGACATGCTGAAGCTCGTGCCCGGCGCCGAAGTTGAGGTGATCGAGCGTTGCTCGGGCCATGGCGGCTCGATCGGCGTGACCCGGGATTTCCACGAAATCGCGATGAAAGTGGGCAAGCCCACCGCGCGCCGGGCTCTGGAAACCGGCAGCCGTTTCGTTGCATCCGAATGCCCGCTCGCTGCCAGCCATATCGTCGCCGGCATGGAACGGCTGGCGAGCGAGAGCGAGGACGCCGCCAAGGGGTTACCGGAAGCACCGCGCGCCTACCATCCGATCGAGCTTTTCGCCAAAGCCTACGGCCTCGACAAATAGGGAATTTCGTATGACGGCGAAGCGCGAAATATTGCGTGTCGATATCATGGACATGGCGGCCTATGGCGAGGAACGCGCGGCGCGGCGCGCCGAAATCAGCCGCGTCAAACGCGACCGGCGCCTCGCCGTCGGGCCGTTCGCGACTTTCTATTTCGAGAGTTACGACACCATGTGGATGCAGATTCACGAGATGCTGTTTGTCGAGCGCGGCGGAGAAGATCAGATTCCGAACGAATTAAACGCCTACAACCCCTTGATTCCCAATGGGAAAAATCTCGTTGCGACGCTCATGTTCGAAATTGCCGACGGCGACATGCGGGCGCGCGAACTGGCACGCCTCGGCGGCATCGAGAAGACCATCCGCTTTGAGCTTGGCGAGGGCGCCATCGCCGCCCAGCCCATCGCCGATGGCGTGGAACGCACCACCGACGCCGGCAAGACATCGGCGGTGCATTTTCTTCAATTCGATTTCACCGCCGCGGAGATCGAGAAATTCCGCGACAGTACCGTGCGCGCGGTGATTTCAATAAGCCATTCCAATTATGGCCATATGGCGAATATTCCGGACATCGTGCGCGATGCGCTGGACGGCGATTTCGACTAAGCCAGACGGACGGCGGGTTAATCGATCACCTCACCGGGGTAAACGCCCCACAGCCCGCTCTGCTTGGTCCAGGCCTTAGTCTCGCCCTGCACCACATGGCACCATTCGCCGTCGCAAGAGATAATTTTCACCAGCACGCCGGATTCGGCACGGAATAGGGCGGGTGCGCCGGTCTTGGGCGCGCGGCGAAAGACGCGCTCGGGCGGCGTCACCAGGGCACTGCGGCGGCCCGACAGCAGCGCGCGGTGAATCCATCCGACCGTGCCTTCCCAATCGCGTACACGGCGCCAATTGTCGAATTCGGCGATGATTTCGACCGGCAATGCGCGGCGCTTATAGACCCATTCGATGGGATACCGCGTGCCGGGGCCGGTGCGCAGATTGACCTCCGCCGATTTTAGCGAGACGAAACGCGGCAGCGGCAAGGCATCGTCGCGCGCCGCGGCCGGCCCGGCCAAAGCCCATAAGCTGGCGATCAGGCCGGCGGCTGTGAAGCTCAGCGTGAGCAAACGCGCGAAGCGCATTCGAACAAGTGTATTTCGGGGCCGGGCAATTGTCATCGGGCGCCCATTTTATACCAAATCGCCCGCGCCACGCTCGATTGTCTCGCTGAGCCTGCTTTGCTAAACAAGAGAAGCTTTTTCGCTGGGTTTGGTGGCGAAAGGCGCGCCTAATCATAGAACAAGGAAAATCATGCCGCCGTCGAGCAAAAAACCGCTGGTCTTCGTCACGCGCCGCCTGCCGGATCAAATCCAGGCGCGCATGATGGAGTTGTTCGACACGCGTCTCAACGATTCCGACACGCCGCTCAGCCAGGGCGAATTGATCGAGGCGGTGCAAAGCGCCGATGCCTTCGTGCCGACGGTCACCGATGCGATCAACCGCGAGGTGATTGCCGCCGCCGGCGACCAACTCAAGCTAATCGCGAGCTTCGGCACCGGGGTCGATCATGTCGATCTGGCCGCCGCCAAGGAGCGCAATATCCTGGTGACCAACACCCCGGGCGTGTTGACGGAAGACACCGCCGATATGGCGATGGCGCTGCTGCTTTCAGCACCCCGCCGGTTGAGCGAAGGCGACCGGCTAGTGCGCGGCGGCGGCTGGCAGGGCTGGGCGCCGACGTCGATGCTCGGTCAGCGCATCTGGGGCAAGCGCCTCGGCATCATCGGTATGGGCCGGATCGGCCAGGCGGTGGCGCGCCGCGCGCTCGGCTTCGGGCTCACCATCCACTATCACAACCGCAAGCGTGTCCATGCCGAGATCGAAGAAGAGCTCGACGCGACATGGTGGGAAAGCCTCGACCAGATGTTGGCCCATATGGACCTCATCACCATCCATTGCCCGAGCACCCCGGCGACGTTCCATTTGCTTTCGGCGCGCCGCCTCAAACTCGTTCGCTCGACCAGCTATATCGTCAACACGTCGCGCGGCCACGCTATCGACGAAGCGGCGCTGGCCGCCTTGTTGGAACAGGGAAGCATCGCCGGCGCCGGCCTCGACGTTTACGAAAACGAACCGGCGATCAATGCCAAACTGCTTAAGCTCGACAATGTCGTGCTGCTGCCGCATATGAGCTCGGCGACCGTCGAAGGCCGCCTCGATATGGGCGAAAAGGTATTGATCAATATTCAGACTTGGGCGGACGGCCATATGCCGCCCGACCGGGTGATCGAAACCGCGAGCTGAATGGGCTACCAATCGGGCCAGGAAAGTCGAAGCGCCCGTCATAAATTGTCGATTTCAGGAACGCCAGATCGCGGTCGTAATCGGTGATCGCCGCCTGGTTTTTGCCGCGGTCCTTCTTTTTCTCAAGATTTACTTTCAACGCATAGAGCGTGTTGCTCATTTTTTGCAGGCGCTCGGGCGATTCGCCGGCGCCCCATTCCGCCCAATCGACCCCCTCGATCTCGAGCGCTCCCGCATAGGCGAATACCCGGTTCAGAATATTCTGGCGTTCGCGCCGCATCGGGCCACGCGCGCCGACCTGATAGCCGAAGCGTTTTAGGACCCCCTCTTTAGGAAATTTGAATATTCTCTCAACCATGCCTCACGATTTGCGCGCGGCAACGAAGATGCAGGTGATTTTCTCTTCGCCGAGCGCACGGCAAGCCTCGAGCCGGTGCAGGCCGGTGATCAGGACATAGCGGCCATCGCCCTTGCGCACCTGGATCGGCACTTTCATGCCTTCTTCGAGAATACTTTCGGCGAGCGCGTCGACGGTCTCTTGGTTGAGGCTGTTGCGCCGTTTCGCGGGAATATAGATATCGGCGATATCGATAATTTGGTCTTTCAGCACCGCCCTCGCCTCCGCCTTCGCTTGTTCGCCGGGCCGAGTGTGGCAAGCGAGCGCGCCCGGCGCAAGCTCAGCAAGATCACGTCACGGCGCAGCTTTCGCCCGTCTCAGCCAGGTGCATCGTAAGGTCGGTAATGGTCGGGTTTTCGCCGCACAGCGGGCAGGTCGGGTCGGGTTTGACGCGCACATTACGGAAGGTGGCGCTCAACGCGTCGTAGATGATCAGCGTGCCCGAGAGGCTTTCGCCGATGCCGAGCAATTCCTTCAGCACTTCGGTGGATTGCAGCGAGCCCATCGAACCCGCCACGGCGCCGAGAATGCCGCCTTCGGCGCAGGACGGAATGAGCCCGGGCGGCGGCGGCTCGCGAAATATGCAGCGGTAGCAGGGATGGCCCTCTCCTTCATACGCCTTGAAAGTGGAGAGCTGGCCGTCGAAGCGGAGGATCGCGGCCGAGACCAGTGTCGTTCGCGCCAGGTAACAGGCATCGTTGATGAGAAACCGGGTTTCGAAATTGTCGCTGCCATCGGCCACCAGATCATAGGCCGAGATCAAATCCATGGCGTTTTCCGCCGTCAGCCGCTCTTCATGGGTGATCACGGTGACGTCCGGATTGATCGCCCGAATGGCGCGCTCGGCGCTTTCGACCTTAGGCGTGCCGAGGGCGTCGGAGGTGTGAATGACTTGGCGTTGCAGGTTCGACAGGCTCACCCGGTCATCGTCGACGATCCCGAGCGTGCCGACACCGGCCGCGGCAAGATAAAGCAGCAGCGGCGAACCCAGACCGCCAGCGCCAACCACCAGCACGCTCGAATCGAGCAGCTTGGCCTGGCCGTGCCCGCCGACTTCCTGAAGAATGATGTGGCGCGCATAGCGCTCGATCTGGGATTCATCGAAACTCATTTGAATGTCCGTTCCCCATGCTACACGCCGCTGAAGAGATCGGTCGAAAGATAGCGCTCAGCGAAGGACGGAATGATGACGACGATGCGCTTGCCTGCCATCTCGTCGCGCGCGCCAACTTCGAGCGCCGCCGCCACCGCCGCGCCTGAGGAAATACCAACCGGGATGCCCTCGAGCCGGGCGATCTGGCGCGCCGTTTCGAACGCCGTTTCGTTGCCGATGGATATATATTCGTCGATCTCCGAGGTCTCCAATACGTCCGGCACGAATCCGGCGCCGATGCCCTGAATTTTATGCGGGCCGGGCGCGCCGCCGGACAAGACGGAGCTGTCCTCGGGCTCGACCCCGACCACATGCAGATGCGGCAGGCGCGGCCTCAGCACTTGGGCGCAGCCGGTGATCGTGCCGCCGGTGCCGACGCCGGCGACAAATACGTCCAATGCGCCGCCGCAATCGATCCAGATTTCCTCCGCAGTCGTCTGGCGGTGAATTTCCGGATTGGCGAGGTTTTTGAACTGCTGAAGCATCAGCGCATCGTCATTCTCGGCGACGATTTCCTCGGCCCGCGCCAATGCCCCTTTCATGCCCAACTCGGGCGGCGTTAGCACGAGCTCGGCGCCGAGCAGCTTGAGAATTTTGCGCCGCTCCTGGGACATGCTTTCCGGCATGGTGAGAATGAGGCGATAACCCTTCGCGGCGGCGACGAACGCGAGCGCGATGCCGGTATTTCCCGAGGTCGGCTCGACCAGCAACGTCTTTCCCGGCACCGCTTTGCCCACCTCCTCGGCGGCGTCGATCATGGCGAAGCCGATGCGGTCCTTGACCGAAGACAGCGGGTTGAAGAATTCCAGTTTGGCGATGATTTCGGCCTTGCAACCTTCTTGCTCCGGCAGCCGGTTGAGCCGCACCAGCGGCGTCGCGCCAACCGTTTCGATGAAATTTTCGTAGATCCGGCCGCGCGAAAATATTTTCTGGTCTTGGTCAGCCACGATATCTCCCGTCCTTAGATGGTGTAGTCCAGTTTTATGTCGGAGACGCGCGCAATGCCGAGACCGGTTGCGCGCCGGCAAAGGTCTTCGATGGTAACCTTGTCGAGGCGGATCATCATGTCTTCCTGCATCTCATTCCATATGGGTTGCAGCACTTGATCCGCCAAATCGGAGGCGGCGTCGGCCGCTTCCTTTTGATCCATCTTTTCAAGCTCGCGCACCACCCGGGCGATTTGGCCGAGGGTGATGCGCCGGCGCTCGCGCGCCAGCAGATAGCCGCCACGCGGCCCGCGCACGCCGCGCAGCACGCCGGCATGCACGAGGCGCTGCATGACTTGTTCGAGATAGCGGTGCGGCACGCCCTGGCGCTTGGCGATCTCGCGGCTGCGCACCGGTTCGGAGCCGCCGTTATAGGCGATGTCGACCACCGATTCGACCGCATAGACGAGCTTTTTCGAGGGATCGAGCATGGCAGGTGCTTAACTGTTTTCCACGCCGAGGCCGGTCGAGCCGAAACCGCCGGCGCCGCGTGTGCTCTCCGGCAGGACGTCTACCTCCGCCAGTTCCGCGCGGATCACCGGCGCCACCACGAGCTGCGCAATGCGCATGCCGCGCTCAAGGGTAAACGGCGCGTGACCGTGGTTGATCAGCACCACGCCGATCTCGCCGCGATAGTCGGAATCGATGGTGCCCGGGCTGTTGAGAAGGGTGAGGCCATGTTTTAACGCCAGGCCCGAGCGCGGGCGTACTTGCGCCTCATAGCCGTCGGGAAGCGCCAAGCAAATTCCGCACGGCACATGGCAGCGCTCACCAGGGGCCAATTCCGTGTCGCCCTCAATCGCCGCCAATAGATCGAGCCCGGCGCTGCCGGCGCTGGCATAGGCGGGAAGCGCCATATCCCTGCCGTGCGGCAAGCGGCGCACTTTCAGCTCAACCCGCTCGCTCACGGCGATTCGCCCAAGGCATGGGCGATGCGCTCCGCCAGGCGAGCGGCGACATCCAATTTGCTGGCATAAGGCCATTCTTCGACGCCGGATTCGCCCGCCGCCGCAGCGCTGATCAGATGCACCTTGTTGTGATCGCCGCCGAAGGTGCCGGTCTCCGGCGAGACGTCGTTGGCGAGGATCCAGTCGCAGCCCTTCGTGGCAAGCTTCGATTGGGCATAGGCGACAACGTCGTCGGTCTCGGCGGCAAAGCCAATGACCAGGCGTGGGCGGTCGTTCTCGCGCGCCGACAAGGTGGCCAGGATATCGGGATTTTCCACCAGCTTCAGGTCGGCGGGCGTTGACGACGCGCCGCTCTTGTCTTTCTTGATTTTTTTCTCGCGCGCCTCAGCCGGACGCCAATCCGATACCGCCGCGGCGCAGATGGCGACATCGGCCGGCAGCGCATCCAGGCAGGCTTCCAGCATGTCGCGCGCGGTCTCGACATGCACCGTCGCCACGCCCGGCGGATCGGCTTCGGCGCTCGGCCCTGAGACCAGGGTGACGGCGGCGCCGAGCCGGGCGCAGGCGCCGGCGATGGCGTGGCCCTGTTTGCCGGAAGAGCGGTTGGCGATGTAGCGCACCGGATCGATCGGTTCATGGGTCGGGCCGCTGGTGACCAGCGCGCGCACGCCGGAAAGCGGGCCGCTGAGCGCATTCTCGATGACCGCGAGAATCTCCGCCGGCTCGGCCATGCGCCCAATGCCCACTTCGCCTTCGGCGAGCTCGCCATGCGCCGGGCCGACCGTCATCACCCCGTCGGCGTGCAGCTGCGCCAGATTGCGCTGGGTCGAGGCGTCCTCCCACATGCGGCTATTCATCGCCGGCGCGGCCAATATCGGCCGGTCGGTGGCGAGCAGCACCGTGGTCGCCAGATCGTCGGCAATGCCATTGGCCATCTTGGCCAGAATATCCGCCGTCGCCGGGGCGACGACAACGAGATCGGTCTCTCGCGCCAGGCGAATATGGCCAATTTCGCTCTCATCGGTGAGCGAGAACAGGTCGGAATGGACCTTTTCATGCGCCAGCGACGCGACGGAGAGCGGCGTCACAAATTGCGCGCCGCCCTTGGTCAGAATCGGGCGTACATGGGCGCCGCCGGTGCGCAGGCCACGAATCAGCTCCAAACTCTTATAGGCAGCGATTCCGCCGGAAATAATCAGCAAAACGCGCAAATTCGTCAGCACAGACGTAATTCCAATTATTTCCCAATTTGAATCTGTGGATAACCTAAATCGCCCGGGGTCAAAGGGCAAGGCGGGATCGCCGCGAGTCACCATATGTGGTAGAAACCGTGGCGCGCAGCGGATATTGCGCCGCCCAACTCAGGCCAACGCGGACTATGATCTATCACCGGCCCATATTCAGGACGTTGGGCGACACCGCGCTCAATGTCGAATTCGGCGACGAGACCAGCATCGCCTTGAATTTTCGCATCCTGGCCCTGGATATCACTCTTCGCGCGCATCCGCCGAAAGGCCTGGTGGAGACCAATCCACAGGTGCGGACGCTGGGCATCGTCTTCAACCCGCTGGTGACGAAGCGGGACAAGATCATTGGCACGTTGACGGAGATGATCGAATCGCGAAACAGCCGCAGTGGCA
>PTKB01000230.1 GCA_002937555.1 Alphaproteobacteria bacterium MarineAlpha10_Bin2
CCGGATCGCATCAATCCGAGACATCCTTTGACCAACGAGCACATCAACCTGGCGAAGCTTCGTCACGATCTCTTCCGGCTTGTGTCTCTTGATTCCCATTCCTTGGTCCTCCTCTACTAACTATAGGGCGCGACCAACTCATTGGGGCAGGATCAGCGTTTCAAGCGCCGGAACGCCGCGAATCGACAGATTGTCGAGGACATAACGCTGCTGGCCGGCGCCAATTCCGGCCTCAACCAGACGGCCGCGTACCTCGACCGGCCCGGTCTTCTCTTGCAAAACCGGCGCCGCGACGCTCAAGCTCCTCATCTGACCCGCGGCCAAGCCGCAGGCGGCGATGGCGAGGGCGAGAAAAAGCAATGTCAGCCAAGTGCGCCGGCGCGACAAGAAAGCGAGGCCAAAAAGCACCCCCGCCGCCGGCCCGATCCACACGGAGGGTTCGACGGGAAGCAGAAAATATCCGGACACGCCGAGTGCCAATGCAACCGGCGCCCACAGCAACCAGCGTTCGCGTTCCGAAAGCAAACCTTCGCCGGCGATACGCTCGCGTGCCCGGCCCATGGCTTGGCGAAAGAATTCCAGACCGCCGATCACATCGGCCACAGCAAGATGCATGGCACACTCATCTTAATGCTCAGTTGATCCGTCACGTCCTATGAAAGGATCAGGAGAATCTTCCCTATCCCGGACGGAATATGCTACATGCCGGACGCGCGAAGCATCCGACACTAGCCTTTGAATGGTGATCAAGAACGCATGACCGTCGTTACTAGATTCGCCCCCTCGCCGACCGGCTTTCTTCATGTTGGCGGCGCGCGGACCGCATTGTTCAATTGGCTCTATGCGCGCCATGCCAAAGGCAAGTTTCTGCTTCGCATTGAGGACACTGATCGCGCCCGCTCGACCGAGGAAGCCGTTCAAGCCATATTCGATGGCCTCGAATGGCTCGACCTCTCGCATGACGGCGAGGTGGTCTTTCAGTCCGAAGGCGCCGAACGGCATGCCGCGCTCGCCCACCAATTGCTCGAGGCCGGTAAGGCGTATCGCTGCTGGTGCACCCCGGAAGAGTTGAGCGAAATGCGCGAGCAGGCGCGCGCGGAAGGCCAGCGCATGCTCTATGACCGGCGGTGGCGCGACCGCGATCCGGCCGAAGCGCCGACCGACGTCGCGCCGGTTATCCGTTTCAAGGCACCGGTCGAAGGTGAAACGGTTGTCGAGGATTTGGTGCAAGGCGCGGTGCGCGTCGCCAATGCGCAGCTCGACGACATGATTCTGCTGCGCTCCGACGGCACGCCCACCTACATGCTCTCCGTCGTCGCCGACGACCATGACATGGGCGTGACCCACGCCATTCGCGGCGACGATCACCTGACCAACGCGGCGCGCCAGACCCAGCTGTTTTTGGCGCTTGGCTGGCAACCGCCCGCCTATGCCCATATTCCCCTCATCCACGGCGCCGACGGCGCCAAACTTTCGAAGCGCCATGGCGCGCTCGCGGTCAGCGCCTATGCCGAGATGGGAATTCTGGCCGAGGCCATGTGCAACTATCTTCTGCGCTTGGGCTGGAGCCACAGCGATGACGAAATAATCTCGCGCCAACAGGCGGTCGAATGGTTTGAACTCGATGCGATCGGCCGCTCGCCGGCGCGCTTCGACATGGAGCGGCTCAGCAGTCTCAACGGAATTTACATCCGCCAAGCAGAAGACGGCGAGCTGCTTTCGCTCCTGAATCCGCATCTTTCGCGACTTCTGGAACAGGAGCCGGATCCGGCTCTGATGCCGCGCCTCGAACGGCTTTTGCCCAGCCTCAAGACAAGAGCGAAAAATCTTATTGAAATGGTTGAAAACGCACAGTTTTTGTTTCTTCAAACACCGCTTGTCCTGGACGAAATAGCGGTGAAAATCTTAAATCCCGAAAGCCAAGAAATCATATCGGAACTGCTGATCGAATTGGAAAAATTGGGCAGTTGGGAAGAGGAATCTCTAGAATTGGCGGTGCGCGGATTCGCCGACAGCCGTTCATTGAAAATGGGCAAGGTTGCACAGCCTTTAAGGGCAAGTTTGACCGGAAAAACGGTATCGCCCGGTATTTTCGACGTGATGATCGCGCTGGGGAGGGAAGAATCGCTAGGCCGCCTCGGCGATATCGCCGCGCGAGTGTCTTAGCCGGCCTCCGGATAATTGATAAATCGTGCCTTCAGGCCTATCATTGCGGGCCTGGGACAAGTGATTCTGCGCACCATGAAATCGAGCGCGAACGCTGGTTGCCCGTATCTAAGATAAGGAAATTTTATGACCGCCAATGCACAGAAAGGTTCGTCTCCCAACGGCGCGAGCTTCTCTTTGACGGACAACGCCACCGGCCAAACCATAGAGCTTCCGGTTATAACGGGAAGTTTGGGGCCATCCGTGATCGATGTCCGCGCACTCTACGGCGGAACGGGAAATTTCACCTACGATCCGGGCTTCACGTCGACCGGAGCCTGTGAATCCAAGATTACCTACATCGACGGCGACAAGGGAATCCTGCTGCACCGCGGTTACGCCATCGACGAGTTGGCGGAAAATAGCGATTTTCTTGAAGTCTCGTACCTGCTGCTTTACGGCGAACTTCCAACCCTTCAGCAGAAGCATGATTTCGACGCTACCATCACCCAGCACACCATGGTGCAAGAACAGGTGAATTACCTGTTTCGCGGATTCAGGCGCGATTCCCACCCTATGGCCGTGATGATCGGCGTCGTCGGCGCCCTGGCGGCGTTTTATCACGACACCACCGACATTCAGGATCCGCGCCAACGGATGATCGCGTCACACCGGCTGATTGCGAAAATGCCGACGATTGCCGCCATGGCACATAAATACGCCATCGGACAGCCGTTCGTGTATCCGCGCAACGATCTGAGTTACTCGGAAAATTTTCTGCATATGCTGTTCGCGGTGCCGTGCGAGGATTATGAAATCAATCCCATTCAGGCCAACGCCATGGACCGCATTTTGATATTGCATGCGGATCATGAGCAGAACGCCTCGACCTCGACGGTTCGCCTGGCCGGCTCGTCCGGCGCCAACCCTTATGCCTGCATTGCCGCCGGTATCGCGACGCTATGGGGGCCCGCGCATGGCGGCGCCAACGAAGCTGTTGTCCGCATGCTCGACGAAATCGGCAGCGTCGATCGGATTCCCGAATGCGTCGCACGGGCCAAGGACAAGGACGACCCCTTCCGCTTGATGGGTTTCGGCCACCGGGTTTACAAGAACTACGATCCGCGCGCCAAGGTGCTGCACGCAACCTGCCACGAGGTGCTCGACGATTTGGGCCTCGACAACGAGATGCTCAACATCGCCCGCGAGCTGGAGCGGATCGCGCTGGAGGACGAATATTTTATCGAGCGCAAACTCTATCCCAATGTGGATTTCTATTCCGGCATCATTCTCCAGGCGCTCGGCATTCCGGCCCATTTGTTTACGGTGATCTTCGCCTTGGCGCGCACGGTCGGCTGGATCGCGCAATGGAACGAAATGATTGAAGATCCGCACCAAAAAATCGGCCGCCCGCGGCAGCTCTATACCGGCGAACGGCAGCGCAGCTATGTGGCTCTCGACCAGCGGTGACGAACATGTATGGGCGCGCCGACGGAAACTCTGATCGCAAACCCACCGGGCCCGG
>PTKB01000231.1 GCA_002937555.1 Alphaproteobacteria bacterium MarineAlpha10_Bin2
GGGCTAATGCGGATATTGCGAAGCACAGCGCCTGCTTCATTTCCCGCCAAGGGGCGTTTGCGTGCCGGCTTGCCCATGACTAAACCCTCTTCGCCCGCTTGTCGCCGGCATGGCCGAAGAACGTCCGTGTCGGGGAAAACTCGCCCAGTTTGTGACCGACCATGTTCTCGTTGATCAGCACCGGCAGGAACTTGCGGCCGTTATAGACACCGAACGTCAGGCCGACGAATTGCGGCAGGATCGTCGAGCGCCGCGACCAGGTACGGATAATATCCTTGCGACCGGTGGCGCGGGCTTCTTCCGCCTTTTTCAGCAGATAGCCGTCGACAAACGGACCTTTCCAGATGGAGCGTGCCATTTTCCTTCTCCCCGCCTCCTACGGCCGCCGGCGCCGCAGGATGTAGCGGTCGGTCTTCTTGTTGCTGCGTGTCCGCTTGCCTTTGGTCGGCTTGCCCCAAGGCGACACAGGATGGCGGCCGCCCGAGGTGCGGCCTTCGCCGCCGCCATGCGGATGGTCGACCGGGTTCATGGCGACGCCGCGCACATGCGGGCGCTTGCCGAGCCAGCGTGAACGCCCGGCCTTGCCGCTGTTTTGGTTTTGATGGTCCGGATTCGACACCGCACCGACCGTCGCCATGCAATCGGCGCGCACCATGCGTTGCTCGCCAGAGCACATTTTCAAGAGCGCATAGCCCTGGTCCTTGCCGACGAGCTGCACATAGCTGCCGGCGGCGCGCGCGATCTGACCGCCCTTGCCGGGCTTCATCTCGATATTGTGGATAATCGTGCCGACCGGAATGTTTTTCATCGGCATGGCGTTGCCGGGTTTGATATCGACCTGATTGCCGGAAATCACCCGGTCTCCCGGCGCCAGGCGTTGCGGCGCCAAAATATAGGAGTTCTCGCCGTCCTCATAACGGATCAGCGCGATGAAGGCCGAGCGGTTTGGATCGTATTCGAGACGCTCGACGGTCGCCGGCATGTCGAATTTGGTGCGTTTGAAATCGACGAGGCGGTAGCGCCGCTTATGCCCGCCGCCGCGATGGTCGGCGGTAATGCGGCCTGAAGAATTGCGTCCGCCCTTCTTGTGCAAACCCTCGGTAAGTTCTTTGACCGGTTTGCCCTTCCACAATTGGGAACGGTCGATCAGCACCAATTCACGGCGGCTCGGTGTGGTAGGATTGAAGGATTTCAGCGCCATGCTCAGACTCCCGTCATCATGTCGATCGTCTCGCCGTCAGCGAGCGATACGATCGCTTTCTTCCAATTCGACCGCTTGCCCAAATGGCCTTTGAAGCGCTTGACCTTGCCCTTCATGCGGATGGTGTTGACCTGTTTGACTTTGACCTCGAACAGGCTCTCGACAGCCTTCTTGATTTCCGGCTTGCTGGCGTCGAGAGACACCTTGAATGTCACTTGATTGTGCTCGCTGCCGCGGGTGGATTTCTCCGTTACCAACGGCCCGACGATGATGTCGTACCAGCGCTCCTTGACGTCCTTGCTCATGACAGGCGCGCCTCCAAATGCTCGATCGCGCTCTTGGTCAGCACCAGCGTGTCGCGGCGCAGAATGTCGTATACATTCGCACCCTGCTGCGGCAGCACATCGAAGCCGACGATATTGCGTGCCGCGCGCGCCAAGTTCTGATCGATTTCCGGGCCGTCGATGAGGAGAACCGAGGCCGGCAGGTCGAGCTTGGCCAAACGATCCACCAGATCGGACGTTTTGCCGTCTTTCAGCGATGCCGAATCCAGTACCCGCAATTTGCCTTCCGCCTGCTTGCTGGAGAGCGCAGAGCGGAGCGCCATGCTGCGTACTTTCTTAGGCAGTTTATGAGCGTGGCTGCGCGGCGTGGGGCCGAAAATCACCGCGCCGCCGCGGAACTGCGGCGAGCGCAGCGAGGCGGTGCGGGCACGACCCGAGCCTTTCTGTTTCCACGGCTTGCGCGTCGAGCCGCTGATCTCGCCGACGGTTTTCGTCTTATGCGTACCGGCTTGGCGCTTGGCCAATTGCCAGCGCACAGCGCGGTGCATGATATCGGCCCGCACCGGTGCGCCGAACACGCTCTCGGCAAGGTCGATCTCGCCGGCGGCCTTGTTTTCCATATTTGTGACTTTGACCTTCATGATCTCAGTCCTTCTTTTCATCGGCGGGCGTGCTCTCGGCCTCTCCGCCTTCTTCCGGCGTAGCTTGCTCGGGAGCTTCTTCCGCTTCAGTTGCTGCCGCTTCCGCGGGAGCCGCGTCTTCAGCAGTCGGTTCCTCTACAGCCGCACTCTCTTCACTTTCCGCCGGCGCCGCTTCGGCTTCATCCGCTTCGGGCTCCGGCATGGATGTCGGGAACGGCGCATCTTCCGGCAGGCTCTTTTTGACCGCATCGGACACGTATACGATTCCCGATTTCGGTCCGGGAACGCCGCCGCGTACCAGAATTAAGCCGCGGTCCGCGTCGGTCGAAACGATTTCCAAATTTTGTGCCGTGGTTCTCACCGAGCCCATTTGCCCGGGCATTTTCTTGCCTTTGAACACCTTTCCCGGATCCTGGCATTGGCCGGTCGAACCGATCGCACGGTGCGAGATCGAAACGCCATGGCTCGCCCTGAGGCCGGAAAAATTATGCCGCTTTATACCGCCGGCGAAGCCCTTGCCGATTGATGTGCCAACAACATCGACAAATTGTCCGTTGGCAAAATGGTCGGCGCGAATTTCCTGGCCGACATCGATCAGCGCATCTTCACTCACGCGGAATTCCACCACAGCACGCTTTGGTTCGACCCGCGCTTTGGCGAAATGGCCGCGCATGGCGCCGTTGACGTTTTTGACCTTGGCTTTGCCTGCGCCGAGTTGCAGCGCCGTATAGCCGTGGCTTTCCTCGGTCCGTTGCGCCGTCACTTGGCAACCCTCAAGCTTGAGAACCGTAACCGGTACATGGCGGCCGTCATCGGCGAAAATCCGCGTCATGCCCATTTTCTCGGCGATAACGCCGGAGCGCCGGCGAGTTGTTTGCGACCTAGACATATCTCCGCTTTCTACAGTCTAATCTCGACGTCGACGCCAGCAGCGAGATCGAGCTTCATCAATGCATCAACGGTTTGCGGCGTCGGATCGATGATATCGAGCAGGCGCTTGTGAATACGGATTTCAAACTGTTCGCGCGATTTCTTATCGATATGCGGCGAGCGCAGAACGCAATATTTTTCAATCCGTGTCGGCAACGGGATGGGGCCACGGACCTGCGCACCCGTGCGCTTCGCGGTATTGACGATTTCACTCGTCGATGAATCCAAAATCCGGTGATCGAAAGCTTTCAATCGGATGCGTATGTTTTGACTATCTATGGCCATAGTTCCGGTCCCGTTACAAAACCAAAAACGGCCACCCTGGGGTGACCGCTGTTTGGAATTCTACTCCATAATTTTGGCGACGACACCGGCGCCCACGGTCCGGCCGCCTTCGCGAATAGCGAAACGCAGGCCGTCATCCATGGCGATCGGTGCAATCAGATTGACGATCATGTTTACATTGTCGCCCGGCATCACCATTTCCGTGCCTTCCGGCAATTCGATCGTGCCGGTGATGTCGGTCGTGCGGAAATAAAACTGCGGCCGATAATTCGAGAAAAACGGTGTGTGACGG
>PTKB01000232.1 GCA_002937555.1 Alphaproteobacteria bacterium MarineAlpha10_Bin2
TCCCCCCGGGGAAGAGGGGCTTGTCACGGGCAGGGAACACGTACTCAGCCCGCGCAGCAAATCAATAGTGATAGGTCAGGTCGAGCTGAAGGAAACTGTCCCTGCGTAAGGACAACTGGCCGTCCGCGTCGTCGACATTGAGGAAGGCTGTGCCCTCAAGGCCCAATGAGAAATTATCGTCGAGACGCCGGTTGGCTTCCAAGAAAAGCGTGCGCGTCGGTTTGTCCAAATCCTGCATGACGCCGAACAAGATATCCGTGCTCGCCTCGTCATTGAAGGCCAGACGTATGGCTGCAAAAACATCTTCCTCGGTGACGACGGTCGCGCGTTCGTCGCGCCCGTCATAGAGAAACTCCGTGAGCAGGCCGAGATCGGCATCGCCGCCGAAGATGCCGTACAGAGTATATTCGAAGCCGCCGATCAGGGCGAGATAGTCGGTCTCTAGCTCCGCCGCGTCGCGCTCCCCGTCGCGCCAATAACTTTCGAACTTGAGCAGCCAGGCGCCGGTGGTGACCTGGGCATCGAGGCTCACCTGGCGCATCTGCTCGTAACTCGGCACCAGCACCAGCGAGCCGTTGCCGTCAACGCCAAGGCTGAAGTTGGGACTGCGGTTGGTGCCGTCGAACACCGCGAGGCCGAAATCAAGCGCGCCGACGCTGTTGCTGTAGCGCGCCGCGACGTCGAGATGATGCTGCTTGGCGGCGCTTTCGTAGCTGGTCTGTTCGCCATCGATATGCAGCGCGGTGCGCAGGCGCCCGGCGCGGCCCTGGAACGTGCGCTTGCGGAAATAGGGCAACGCAAAAGCCTCGAACGCGCCCAAATCATTGAGCCAGGTGGCGTGCACCATCGGCTGGCCGAGCTTTTCTTCCTGGTCGGGGCTCTCGACCAGATCGGTCTGATTGATGACATCGACCAGATGACGCGATTCGGCAACGCCCCAAAACACTTTGTCGATGCCGGCGCGCAGTTCCCATTCGCTGTCCTCGAACTCGCCAAAGAACAACCCGTAGGCCTCGCGGATGTCCCAATGGGTGCGGCGCGCATCGGCACTGTCCCAGCGCAGGAACGGTTTCAAGACAAGCCCCTGGCCGGCCTCGTTCTCGAGATAGGCTTCCGGTTCCGCGACCAGCGAGAGGCTGTGCTCGCGCTGGCCGTCCAAGATGCTGGAGTGCGGGAAATAGCGCCCTTCCAAAGTGAAGCGCCCGGTCACTTCCCGGAAGACGGTCTCGGCCTGGGCAGACGCGCCCAGCAACAGAATGAGGCCACCCAGAAGTACGGCCAGGCGGCGTGGCATCAGCGCGCTCGTTTGAGGCTAACCTTGGTGAAATCGCTATCGTCGAGATCGGCGCCGAACTTGTAGTTCTGCCATATCAGCCGAGTGCTCTTGCCGGTCAGATGATTGACCATCACCATCTCGTCGGCGCGCCAATGCTTGCCGAGATATTGTTGGTGGCTCGGCACGGTGAGCGTCTTCAAATGCAATTTCTTGCGGTCGTAATATTCGACCTTCCATACGCGGTACTCTTCCTGATCGACCCACGAGACCTGCCGCGTATAGCCGGATTTCTTATCCACCGGCGAGCGCTCCGAGACCCAGCAGGTCATCTCGCCGCACGGCTCATCGCGCAGCCAGCGATAGCTATATTTCTCGATCTCCTGGCTGGTCATGTCTTCATAGGCAAACTCGCTGCCCATGAAGGAGCCCGCCTTGTTGGACGAAGAGATTCGCTTCACCCGTTTCAGCGCCGGAAGATACAGCCATTGGTCGTCATCCTCCACCTTGTGCGAATGGGTGAGCATGGCGGTGCCCTTCACATCGCGCGGGCGGTTGAAGACGATCAGGCTCTTGTCGCCATCGGCTTCGTTTTCGAGCACGCTGATCCGGAGATGTCGCTCGCTTTCCTGGCCGCGCTTGTTGCGCAACACCATGGTTTGGTCGGCCGTGTAATTGCCGAACCCCTTGTCGCGCGCCTCGGCCTCGCGGGCGATGCGAAGGCCTTTTTCCTCCGGTGTCTCGGCCATGACGGGCAGGACGCCGAAGGTCAATACGGCGGCCATGGTCAAGGCCGACAAGAAAGCGGCGGGACGCCGGGATAGGAATTTCATGACTTGCTCCGGTCGAGTTTCATCAGGAGAGGCGGCAGGAAGAAGAAATCGGCAGCCAAGGCGATGACGATGGTCATCGCGGTCAGGAGGCCGAGGCTCCAATTCACTTCAAAGCCGGATGTCGAGAGCACGATAAAGCCCGCAGCCAGCACCGCCGTGGTCGTCCACAGGGCGTGCCCCACCGAGCGGAAAGCAAAGCGCACGGCATTTTGCGGATCGAGCTTGCGCTCGCGCCGGGCGCGCAGATATTTGCTGAGGAAATGGATCGTGTCGTCGACCACGATGCCGAACGTCACCGCCGTCACCACCGATGCGGCGACGCCGACATTGCCGATCAGATACCCCCACAGACCGAACGCCATCGCCGCCGGGACGAAATTGGGCACCAGGCTGAGCAAGCCGATCGGCACGCTTTTGAGCGCGACAATCAAAATCAGTGAAATGATCGCCATGGCGATCACCGTGCCGCGCAGCATGCCTTCGATATTCCGTTTTGAAATATAGGCGAACATCATGGTGAGACCGGTGGCCTGGGTGACCATTTCCGCCGGCATGTTGTCCTTCAGCCATTGGTTCGCCCGGTCCGCGGATTCACGCTGTTCCTTGGCTGACATGTCGCGGCCGATAACGGTCATGCGCGTCGCCGATTTGCCGACATCGATCTGGTCGTTCAAATCGCGCCCGAAGGGCAGCGACAGCTCGTACAGCAGGAGATATTGCGCCGCGAGATCATGTTCTTCGGGGATGCGGTAATAGGCCGGATCGTCGCCATGCATGTTCATGTTGAGCCGCTTCATGATGTCGGGAAAGGCCGACACATGAATGATCTTGGGCTGGCTGCGGTACCATTCGGCGAATTCATCCACTCGGGCGATATATTCGGGATCGTTAATGGCACCTTCTTCGCCGGCCGGCAGCGAGAATTCGAACGCTTCGACGCCGGTCAGATTGTTGATGATGTAATCGGTGTCGCGGCGGAACTCATAGCGCTCGTCGAAATATTTGGTCCAGTTGTCGTTGAGCTCGACCTGCGGCACGCCGGCGGCGAGGCCGATGATGATCGCCGCCATGCCCCACAGGAGCGGCGTGCGGCGGCGCACCACGAATTCGCCGAACGTGTCGAAAAACGCCCGCTGACCCTCTCGCCGGGAGCGCACGCGGAGCGGCAAGACGTACACGAAAGCCGGCACGAAGGTGAGTGCGAAGACCATGGCGGCGACCACGCCGAGCGCCACCAGATTGCCGAGATTGTGAAACGGCGGCGCGTCGGAAAAATTCATGCTCAAGAAGCCGATCGCCGTGGTGATGGTGGTGAGGAAAACAGGGTGAATATTGACCCGGAGCGATTCCAATATCGCCTCGCGCTTGGCCAGCCCGGCGCGCATGCCGAGCATGATGGTGGATATGACATGCACCGAATGGGCGATCGCCACCGTCATGATGATGGTCGGCGCGCCGACATTACCGGATGACAGGATCATGCCGGACCAGCCGGCAAAGCCCATCGCCGTGAGCGCGGC
>PTKB01000233.1 GCA_002937555.1 Alphaproteobacteria bacterium MarineAlpha10_Bin2
TGGCGAGCGGCGCGGGCTCCTCAAGGAGCGCGCGCGCCATCACCAGGCGCTGGATGGAAGGCGTGCCTTCCTCGGCCAGATTGATCCGCGCCTCGCGGTAGATGCGCTCCAGGGGATAGGGATAGTCGCTGAAATAGCCGCGCCCGCCGAGGACGTCGAGCGCCTTGTCGGTGACCCGCATGACCGTTTCCAGCCCGCTCAGCTTGGCGATCGAGGCTTCGAGGGCGCAGTCCTCGCCGCGGTCGATCTTGCCCGCCACGTCTTCCAGAATGAGGCGGAGCGTATAGACATCGCGCGCCATCTCGGCCAGCTCGGCCTGCACCGAAGGCCGCGCCGCGATGGTGCGGCCGAACGTGACGCGCCGCTTGGCGAAATCGAGTGCGATCTCAAGCGCGCGCTCGGCAGCGCCCAGCGAGCTTGCGGCAACGAAGGCGCGGCTCGGCTCCAACTCGCCGAGGAATATTTCGAGACCGTCGCCTTCTGTGCCGATCATGCTCGCCGCCGGCACGCGCGCATTGTCGAAGCGAAGGATGCCGTGGAAGGGACCGTTGTTGCCCATCAATTCGGGCATCGGTTCAATGGTGAAGCCAGGCGTATCGGTGGGGATCACCAGCGCGCTCAGGCCCCGCCGGTCGCCACGCGCACCGGTGCGGCAGCACACCAAATGCAAATCCGCGAATTCGGCGTTGGTGATGTAATGCTTGGTCCCGCTGACGCGCCACTGATCGCCGTCGCGCTCCGCCCGGCAGGCGACATCCATGCCGCTCCCCGAATTGGGCTCGGTAAGGGCGAAAGTGAGCGAGGAATCGCCCCGCGCCAGCGCCGGCAGCAGCGCATCCTTCTGCGCCGCGCTGCCATATGCCGCGACGGCGCGGGCGCTGGTGTTGTGAACATGCAACAAGACGCGGACCACACCGGCGACCTTGGAGAATTCCGCCAACAACGGCAGATATTGTTTGGTCGTCAGGCCGAGCCCGCCATAGCGCCGTGGGATCAGCAGCCCCCATAGTCCATATTCACGGAATTTCGGAAACAGCTCTTGCTGAGGAAAGATGCCGCTGCGCTCGATCTCTCCCGCCAGTGGCTCTACCTCGCGCCACAGAAAATCGAACAGCTTGCGGCGATAGGCCTCGTCATATGTTTCTGCTGCGGGTACTTCCATGATGGCTCATTCCGGGCGTCGGTGTAGGGCAACGGAGTTCAGGTTTGTTCGCGGAAACTTGCGGAAATATATATTTTTCAGCCGGCTAGAACATCGTTTGTTGGCTGGTCTCGGGTTTCATGCCAGGGCGCGGTCTGTTAGCTCGGCGATCGGCGCGTCGTAGTAAGGCAGTTCGTCGACCCGAGGTTTCCAGGAACCGTCGTCAATGCAGGCCTGCACATGGTTGGCGATTTCTTCCATGGTGGCGAACCAGACGCCGCCTCTGTTCTGCATGTCCTCGATCATCTTGCCGACACGCTCGCAGCGCGCGAGACGCCCCGATACGAACGGATGCCAAACCGTCACCCAGAGCCCGCCATACGTATACATGACCTCGAACTCCGACATGAAGACGTTCATCGCCTCATCCGGCGATTTGATCGGCATCATGTAATGCATATCCGGCGCATGGGTGTAGTGCGGCCAGTCGTCCATCGCCCAATGGCTCGGAAGCTCGATGATCTGCCCCTTGCCTGATTTCAGAACATAGGGAATGTCGTCGCCCATCAGGCTGGCGTCATAGGTGAAACCCTGGGCGATGAGATAATCGGTCGAATATCTTGAGTAATTATAGAGCGGTGCGCGCCAGCCGCGCGGTCGCTGACCGGTCATCTTGCGGATCACGTCGATCTGGCGTTCCAACCAGTATAGCTCGTCCTCCGGGCTCAGCTTATTGGGGTTCTCATGCAGATAGCCGTGCGCCGCGATCTCGTGTCCGCCTTCCAGGATCATGTCGACGAGCTCCGGGTAGCGCTCCATGCACCAGGCCGGATAGAAGAACGTCTGCTTGATCTCGTAGCGTTTGTACATCTCGAGAATGCGCGGGATCGCCACCACATCGTATTTCAGCCAGGTCATGGTGGAGAGCATGGTCGGCGCGTTGTCGCGGTGATCGAGATGGAGAATGCTGTCGGTGTCGACATCGAAGGTAATGGCACAAGCGACCTTGTTGCCGTTCGGCCAAGGTACCGGATTGCTGATCATGATCTCGCCTCCCTATGATGGGCCCTGCGGCCCCGCCGTTGGTCTATTTCAGTGCAATACAGTCCGCCTGCACAAGGAGTCCGTCGCGAACCAGTTCGTGAACTCGAACCGGGGTCATGGCGGGGTGGGCGCCGGGCGCCATGTCGGCCCACACCGCCGAAACGGCGTGGAACGCCTCCGCGCTGCCGGCGTCGTCAGCGACGAAGAAGAGATTGAGCTTCACCACATCGTCGAGCGTTGCGCCGTCGGCGGCAAGAACGGCGGCGAGGCGTTCGAACGCGATTCGCGATTGTGCGCCAATGTCGCCCGCTGCCAGGGCGGCGCCATCAGCGCCTAATGCGGTTTGACCGCCCACGTAAATCTCGCCGGCCGCGCTCACACCGTCGGAAAAATTGTCCGGTTGATAGCGCTCGCCCGGGACCGATTTCTGAAGCGTCCGCCGGGCGGGATCGACGATCGCCATGGCGTCGATTTCCAAATCGAGGCCGGGGTAAAGCAGATCGACGCCGAAAGCGGTCAGCACCGGGAAAGGGCCGGAGAAATATTCCGTCGTCACGTCCATGATCCTGTCGGCGAAGGATTGGCCGGACGGCTCCCAGCTGTCGTGCTTGAAACAAACCTTGAGATGCACGACATCGTCGAACGATGCTCCGGCATCGCCGAGCACGTTGCCGATAAACTTGTATATGTTGCGCGTCTGAGCGGCGAGATCGCCGACGTGAACCGATTTTCCCTGCGCATCGGCGGAGATTTGACCGCCGACGAAGATCTGCTCGCCAACCCGCCAGCCCTGCGACAGCGGCAAAGCGATGCTCCAATCCCAGCTTTCCGCCGGCATGATGCGTTGTCGGTTCGAGCGAGTTTCGCCCCTGAGTGCGACCCCTTCGATCTGGATGAGCTGTCCGTCATAGGGCATGCCCTTGACGCGCACCGCCGTCCCCACCGGGCCCGGATCGGGGAAATATTCGAGACGAATCCGGGTCATGTCCTCCCAATATTGGGTGGCGTCTTCGTCGGCGCCGTCGAACACATAATATGTGTTGATACGGACGAGGTCCTTGAACCCGAGTCCGAACCGGGCGAGGGCGCTTTTCATGTTTTCGAAAACATTGCGGGTTTGCGCGGCGATGTCGCCGGCATCCAGGATCTTGCCGTTTGCGTCGAGAGTCTGCTGTCCGGCGATGAAAACTTGATCGCCCACGCCGACCGAATGGGCAAACGGCGTGTCTTCGAGCCAGTTCCAGTCTTCGCCTTCAGGATAGATATGATCTCTGGTCATCATGATCTGCCCCATTTGAGTGGTCGAGTTTGAATGTTAGTGCATGGCCGGCTTTTGGTACATCGGGACGACGGTTTCCGGGGCCGGTGGGCGGTAGCCCA
>PTKB01000234.1 GCA_002937555.1 Alphaproteobacteria bacterium MarineAlpha10_Bin2
ACAATCTGCTGTACGGCCTGAAGCATCGCCCACGCGACGATGGGGACGACGCTTCCGCCGAGACTTCAGGGAACCCCGAGACGCCGGAGGCGTCAGAAACGCAAGAGGCATCAGAAACGCCAGAGACGCCGACGACGGAGGCGACGAAAACGACGGAGAAAAAGAAGAAGAAGGGCGCGGCAGGCGAGGAGGATAGCGGATCGTCGCGCCGCAGCTGGCTTGCGGAATCGGCGCGCGCCGGCAATTCGGCGCACGATATTTATGATGATTGGGTGGATTATGAATCCGCTGGCGTCAGCGCCTCCAACGGCGTCGTCGAGGCCGCGCTCAAATCAATCGAAATCGCCGATATGGCGGAGGACGTTTATCAATACGGCATGCGCGGCTCGCTCGACCCGGCAGCGGGCGCCGAGGCCGCCGAACGCATACTCAAGGCTCGCGCCGCCATGATGGCGCGCCTGAAAGAGCCGGCCTATGCCGATCTGGTAGAGCCATTCGACCGCGCGACCTACAATTTGAATGCGTCGTTGGCTGAAAATCTGATATTCGGAAATCCGGTGGGCGACGCCTTCGATATCGAAAAACTCGCCGAGAATTCCTACGTCTTGGAGGTTCTGAAAAAGGCGGATTTGATCGACGATCTACTTTCCTGCGGCCACCAGCTGACCGCCACCATGATCGAGCTGTTCGCTGATTTGCCGCCGGATCACGAATTGTTCCAGCGTTTCAGCTTTATCAGCGCCGACGATCTGCCCGAGTATCAGACCCTGGCGACGCATACCGACAAGGACAAACTCGACGAGCTGGGCGATGAGGATCGCACGCGCCTGTTGTCGCTGCCGTTCAAATTAATACCGGCGCGCCACCGCCTCGGCCTGATCGATGAAGCCATGCAAGCCAAAATCTTGGAGGCGCGCCGCATTTTCCAGGAGGATTTGCCGGAGGAATTACAGAATTCGGTCGAGCTGTTTGACGAGACTAAATATAATTCGGCGGCAACCCTGCAGGACAATATCTTGTTCGGCAAGCTGGCCTACGGCCAGGCCCAGGCAACAGAGAAAATCGGCGAGTTGGTCTCCGAGGTGGTGGACGTCCAGAATCTGCGCGTCACGGTGATGGAAGTCGGGCTCAATTATCAAGCGGGTATCGCCGGCTCGCGTCTGTCCGCCACGCAGCGCCAAAAACTGGCGATTGCGCGCGCCGTGATGAAACGCCCCGACGTGATCATCCTGTCGGAGGCCACGACGATCCTCGAATCGTCCTCTCAAGCACGCATTCTTAACAATGTGTTGGAAGAGTTCTCCGGGAAGGGCGTTGTATGGTCACTCCATCGCGCCAGCGACGCTGAGCGGTTCGCCCACATACTGGTGATGAAAAACGGCCGGGTAGTGGAAAATGGCGATTTCGCAGAGGTGAACATGGATGGCTCGGCGTTCAAGGAACTATTGGAAAACGAATAACTCAGGATCAAAATTTTTTCTTCACCCCTTGGGCCCGTACCGTCGCGACCCGATATAAAAGGATTAACCTGGGGCGGGACCGCAAGGATTCAGGAGCAACTCATGGCCACGGATCTTCAAGAAGACGTCGATCTCCTCAGAAACGTTCCGCTGTTTCGCAACCTCGACGCAGCCAAGCTTAAGCTGTTGGCCTTTACCAGCGAGCGCCTAACCTATAGTGCGGGCGAAAGTTTATTTAACCAGGGCGATTCGGGCGATACCGCCTATGTCATCGTCCAGGGCGAGGCGGATATCATCATCGATACGCCGGCTGGCCCGATCACCGTGGCGACGGTCAAGCAGAACGACTGGGTCGGTGAGATTGCCATTCTGTGCGATGTGCCGCGCACCGCGACGATCACCGCGAAAAGCAAACTCATCACGTTGCGCATCTCCAAGGATGTGTTTTTTCAGCTCGTAATGCAGTTCCCGCAAATGTCGGTCGAGGTCATGCGCGAGCTGGCGTTCCGTTTGGAGCGCACCAACCGTAAGCTTCAGGAAGCGGTGGGTAAATTGAAGGAGGCCGGGGGTTAGGCGGCAAAAACGCGGCTGACGCATGAGCCGGCTCGACAGCTTCATACGCCGCGCCTCCGCCCAGCGCGACTGTCTTGCCGATGCGGCGCGGCAGATCGCCAATCTCGACGGACCGGTGATCGAACTTGGCCTTGGCAACGGCCGCACTTACGACCATTTGCGCCACCTATTGCCATCCCGCGAAATCTTCGTGTTTGACCGCCAGGTTGCGGCCCATCCTGATTGTGTGCCCGACGCAGACCATCTTTTTCTCGGCGATTTCCGCGCCACGATCCCGGACGCCATGACGCGGATCGGCGCGCCGGCGGTGCTGCTGCACGGCGACGTCGGCAGCGGCGATGCGGCGAAAACCGCGGCGCTGGCCGCGTGGTTGGGGCCGGCGATCCGGCCCCTGCTGGCGCCCGGCGCCGTGGTGGTGTGCGATCAGGAATTGCAAGATGCCGGTCTCACGCCGCTCGACACGCCTTCCGGCGTCAATTCGTCGCGCTATTTCATGTACCGCGCCGGCGGATTGTTTCACCTGTAACTTGTTGCCGGCGTTCAAGCCCGCCAGAAAGGTTTGCTCGCCTCGCGCAGAACATCGGCCCGGCTGATGCCGGCATCTTTCAGCAAACGTTCGTCGATGGCGCCGGTCTGGCAGCACATGCCGCGCCAAGCCGAGCCGGAGAAATTAGTTTATTCCGCGAACATCGATCCTGTCCGCTTGCTGCCCAGCAACCGGCAGTATTTCCGCTATCTCGGCTCGCTCACCACGCCGTCTTGTTAGGAAAAAGTGATCTGGTCGGTGTTTAGCCAGCCGGTTCAGGCCTCGACCGCTCAACTCAGCCAATTTGCCGGTCTGTTCGATATGAACGCCCGGCCGTTGCACGGCCTGCATCGCCGACTGTTGCTGAAGAGCGGCTGACTTCCGATTCGGCCTTTGGGCCCAAACTGTAATTTGAGGGCATAAGCAATGAGCAAGAGTGAAGCCACGGCGATAGCCGGGTTCTTCAACAAGATCAAGGTCAAGACCAAGGTACTGCTGGGGTTTGGACTAATCTTGGTCCTGTTCGCGGTGGTCTCGGGCATGGGCTACAACAGCCTGGTGACCATCAATCACGAAATGAAAGAGTACAGCCACGAGATTGCCGAATCCGAGGCGGCCGCCTTGGTCGAGTCGCATTTCTTCGAGTTGGAAATCTTCGTGCGTGAATTCGCCGCCACCTCCAACATGGAGGACGCCGAGAAGGCGCGGGAGATCGCCGGCAAATTGCGGGCGGAAATCGCCGACGCCACCGAGCTGTTTAAGAATCCCGAACATCTGGAGCGGATGGCCGAAATCAGCAAGGATTTCGAAATCTACGTCACCGAATTTGACAAGGTGGTTGCGCTCGACGTCGAATTCGAAGGACTGATCCACGACGTCCTCGACCCGGTCGGCGATCTGTTCATTCAAAATATAGACGAGAGGCTGGCGGAAGTGGTCGAGCAAGGAAATTCGGACGCCGCGGTCTATCTCGGCGTGGCGCGCGAGCAC
>PTKB01000235.1 GCA_002937555.1 Alphaproteobacteria bacterium MarineAlpha10_Bin2
TCGGCCTTGGCGATGCCGAGCTGGCGCGCTGCGCCGACATCGTCCATCCTGACCCGAACCCCTGGACGAGATGTTCCTCGACCTCGACACGCTGAACGGCAGATATTGGCAGCCGCTCCCGCTCAATGCCGGCGAGGATTTCAACACGGATAAGTTCCGCCGCCTCGAAATGCCGGCCTATAACGGCCATGGCAACGCCCGCGCCGTAGCGCGGTTCTACGCGGCACTGGTGAATGATGGCGAGATCGACGGCGTGCGCCTCATCCAAAAAGGCGCGATGGATTGGATCGCACGCGAGCAATGGGCCGGGCTCGACGCCGTCGGCCTGGACGTGCGCATGTCCTACGGCTTTATGCTCAACAACGATTTCGCTAAGCTCAACGACAACCCGGATTCTTTCGGCCATCTCGGCGTTGGCGGCGCACTCGGCTTCGCCGACCCGGCAAAGAAACTCGCCTTCAGCTTCTGCCCCAACCGCATCGCCCCGGAAATCGGCCTCGGCCCCTACGCCCGGCGCCTCATCGATGCCGCGGCGGGGTGTGTTTAGAACGGCTCCTCAAAGCTCGCCAAACTTCCGCCGTCTTAGCATCTTGCCGCGCCCGGGTTGGGCCAGCACCTTGCCATTGTCGACGATGATCTCGCCGCGTGACAGGGTCATAACCGGCCAGCCGGTGACCTCGAAACCTTCATGCAATTCCCAATCCTGGTTGGAATGCATGTCCTCGTGGCGGATGGTGACGTCCTTTTTGGGATCGAAGACGACGATATCGGCGTCCGAGCCGATGGCGATGGTGCCTTTCTGCGGATAGAGGCCGAAGATCTTTGCCGGGTTGGTGGAGATCACTTCGACGAATCGCTTGCGCGTCATGCGGCCCTTGCCGATGCCTTCGGAATAGAGCATGGGCATGACGGTCTCCAGGTTCGACATGCCTGGCTGCAGAGCATCGACGGTAGTTTCTTCCTTCTTCTGCTCCATCGACCAGCCGACATGGTCGGTCGCCACGGTTTGCAACACGTCGCTGTCGAGCGCCTGCCACAACACGTCCATCTGATCCGCTTCGCGCAGCGGCGGCCAGCCGACATAGCGCTCCGGATCGACCTTGGAATTAAAGCGCTCGCGGTCGAGATGGAGATAGATCGGACGGGTTTCGCCGTACACCGTCTGCCCCTTGGCGCGCGCGTCATTGAGCTCGTCCATGCTTTCCTTGCAGGAGAGATGCACCAGATAGATCGGCGCATCGGCGACACGGGCCAAAGCGCAGGCGCGGTGCGCCGCCAGCCCTTCGGCGATGCGCGGGCGTGAATCTGGAAAATGTTTGACGTTCGATTTACCGGCCTTCTCCAATTGCATGGTGATGTAGGAGATGCAGCACTGATCTTCGCAATGGATGTTGGTGAGCGCGCCGAGCTTGCCGGCCATGTTCATGGCTTGGACATATTGCGGCGCGTATTCGTCGAATTCCCCGAGGCCGGTCATGAAGATCTTGAAGCTGGTGTGCCCCTCGGCCACCAGGTCGCCCATTTCCTGCAGCATCTGGTCGTCGGGTTTGAACAGCGTCGGGTGCAGACCGTAATCGATGACGGTCTTGTCTTTAGCCTTGGCCTTCCAACTCTCGACCGCGGCGATCAGAGATTGTCCCGGCGCCGGGAAAACATAATCGATCACCGTGGTCACGCCGCCGCAGGCGGCCTGCACGGTAGAGGAATGAAAATCATCGATGGTGCGTTTGCCCATCAGTTCGAAATCGACATGGGTGTGGGCATCGACGCCGCCCGGGAAAAGATACTTTCCGCCGACATCGATTTCCTTTCCGGCCGGGCCCAATTCCTGGCCGATCTGTTTGATTTTGCCGCCTTCGATGCCGATATCGGCAATGAATTCCTCGGCATGGGTGACGACCGTCCCGTTGCGCAAGATGAGGTCCATGGTCCCGTTTCCTTTCCTGTGCTACGTCGAATCGAATATGCGTCAAAGTATGGACCAGCCCGGGGCGGGCGGTCCAGAAAGCTTCAGGCGGTTGTGCCTTCCATCGCCGACATTTCATCGCGCATGATCTCGAGCGCCATTTGCAACAGCCGCGCCGATGCCTCGCGCGTCATGAACCCCGCATGTGAGGTGAGCGTGACATTGCCCATCGACAGAAGAGGATGATCGGTCGGCAAGGGCTCCTCGGCGAAAACATCCAGTCCCGCATGGGCGAATTTCGATTCTTGCAAAGCCGCGATCAGTGCCGTCTCGTCGATCACCCCGCCGCGCGCGGTGTTGACGAGAATGGCATTGGGGCGCATCAGGCCGATACGCCGGGCATCGATCATGCCGGCGGTCTCTTCGTTGAGAGAAAGATGCAGCGACACCACGTCCGAGCGCTCCATCACTTCATCGAGGGCACATTCCTCGCAAATTAGGTCGCCTGGCACCCCGCTCCGGTTCCAGGCCAGCACCTTCATGCCGAGGCCGTGACCGAGGCGCACCATTTCCTTGCCGATGCCGCCGACGCCGACGACGCCAAGTGTCTTATGTTCGAGTTCCACCGCATCGAGGGTTTCCCACACGCCGCCCCGTATGGCGCTGTCCATGGCGGCGATGCGCCGCGCCGCGGCGAACATCAAAGCCACCGCATGTTCCGCCACCGTGCGGTTGCCGTAGTCACGGATGGTGCGCACGCGGATACCAATTCTCTCGGCTGCCTCGACATCGATGTAGCTCGATGCGCCGGTTCCCATGAACACGATCACCTTCAGGTCCTGGCACGCCCGCAAGATTTCTTCATCCATTATGGTGTGGTCGTTGATGGCGCCGGTTACGCCGGCAAGCATCGCGGCGGTATCGCCGCCCGGCGGATCGCCGATATTCATCACCAAATCGGGCAGGATGGCGCGCAGCTCGGAGCTATAGAGTTGCCCAAGAAATTCCGGGCAGTCGATAAATACGGCCGTGCCGGTCATATGCTGTCGAGGGCTTCCGCCATCGGCGTTTTTCCATCCAAGATATCGAAGGTCTTGCCGATGGTGTTGTCATTCGAGAGGCAGGCGACGAGCACCTTGGCCACATCCTCCCGGCTGATCGATCCGGCGCCTTCAAGCGAGCCGAGGCTCGGCGCGCATTCCAGCAGTTCATGGCTCGGCTCGTCAGTGAGACGGCCCGGACGGACGATGGTCCAATTCATCAGGCTCGTGCGCAGGCGTGCATCGGCCGCCGCCTTGGCTCTGAGATAATGACGAATTTTCTCCGGGCCCGATTCCGGATCGTCCGTGTTCATCGAACTCAACATGATAAAACGCCGCACCTTCTTGCGCTCGCAGCTCTCGATCAGGCTGGCGGCGCCGTGAAAATCGACGGCGATGGTTTTTTCCGGCCCGGTTTTGGAACCGGAGCCGGCGGCGAAGATGCACGCCCGGTTGTCGCCGACCGCGTAGCCCAGCGGCTTTTCCAAATCGCCGGCGACGGCTTCGGCGCCGAGCGCCTCCATATCGCCTCGCTGATCGTAATTCCGCACCATGGCGCGCGGCCTGTGGCCTGCCGCTTTGAGGAGCGGCAGG
>PTKB01000236.1 GCA_002937555.1 Alphaproteobacteria bacterium MarineAlpha10_Bin2
CTGAAGTTCTCCGCGGCCAGGGCGATGCGCTTGCCATTAAAATTTTCGCCGACGCATTCAGCCAGGACGAAGATTTCTTCTCTTTTTACCGGTCGATGCAAGCCTATACCGTGGCGCTTGGCGCCGAAGACACAACCTTGGTTCTCTCGCCGGATAGCGAATTTTTCCGCTTCTTCGGGAAAATGTATGGTGACGAAGAGAGTGCGACGAACCGTTAGGCACACCTCGTTCTTTTCTATTCCATCTTCTTACCACCCTTGCCGTCGCGTGCTTACGCATTCCCTAGGAGCTGGAAATGTCTGAGTTTTCGTTTGCTCTTGTCACTGCGATCGGCTTGGTATTCGTCATCGAGGGCGTGATTTATTCGCTTTTTCCCAATGGAATGAAACGGATGATGATGGTGGCGCTCGCGCTGCCGTCCAGCCGGCTGCGCTCCGTCGGCCTGACTATGGCAATGGTCGGATTCGCCATCGTGTGGATGGTGCGATGAAGTTAACGGCAATTTGATGCCGCGTGGTTCTTTCCAGCGGCGACCGGCTGCCTTATCTTAACAGGACGCCGCGCGGGCGGCCTGAGAACTTAACTTTTCGCCAATGCCGGAGAATGCCCCATGGTCCCGCCTTGGACATACAGAATGAACGCCGGCTACCGTTTGCTCATCGCCTGTTTGATCACTTGGGCTGTGTTGCTCGCGGCGCTTGGCCCCGGCGCCGCTCGGCCAGCACCGGACAGTTTCGCCGACTTGGTCGAAAAGCTGACTCCCGCCGTGGTAAACATCGCCACATCTTTCAAATCCGACACCAAACCGCAAGAATCGCCGTTCGGAGAGTTGCCGCCGGGGTCGAAGCCGGAAGAATTTTACGAATTTTTCAATCGCCGAGGCGGCGCACCGACGCAACCGATCACGTCGCTGGGATCCGGCTTCATCATTGACCCAAGCGGATTGGTCGTGACCAACAATCACGTGATCGCCGATGCCGACGAAATCACCGTGGTGTTGAATGACAATTCCCGGCTCAAAGCAAAAATCATTGGGCGTGATCCGAAGACGGATTTAGCTCTGCTCAAAGTCGAAAATGGCGAGAGTTTGCCGTTTGTCGAATTCGGCGATTCGGACGGCGCCCGGGTGGGCGACTGGGTTATTGCGATCGGCAATCCGTTCGGCCTTGGCAACACGGTTACGGCCGGCATCCTTTCGGCGCGCGGCCGCGATATCAACGCCGGCCCCTATGACGATTTTCTGCAAACCGACGCGCCCATCAACAGAGGCAATTCCGGCGGGCCGATGTTCGATATGAACGGCAAGGTGATCGGTGTGAACACGCTCATCTATTCGCCGTCCGGCGGCAGCGTGGGGATCGGGTTCGCCACGCCCTCAGCCATTGCCGGCCCGGTCATCGCACAATTGCGCGAGTTCGGCCAAACCCGTCGCGGCTGGCTCGGCGTGCGCATCCAATCCGTCTCACCCGAAATTGCCGAAAGTCACAATTTGGCGGCGGCCACGGGCGCGCTCGTCGCGGCGGTCATCGAAGACAGCCCGGCCGCCGCCGGCGGCCTCTTGCAGGGCGATATCATCTTGCGCTTTAACGGCCAAGAGGTCCCCAACCGCCGCGCTCTGCCACGCATCGTCGCCGACACAACGGTGGGCAGTTCGGTTCCGGTGATCGTATGGCGCGAAGGCGAACATGTGCCGCTTGAAGTTACCATCGGCCGACTCGAAGAATATGAACTGGCCAGTGCCGCCGCAGCACGGGCCGGCGCGCCGCTGGAAATGGAATTCTCCTCGCTTGGGTTGACACTCGCCCATATTACAGCGGAGCTCCGGGAAAAATATTCGCTCGCCGACGATTCTACCGGCGTTGTCGTCACGGAGGTGAATGAGGGCATCGATGGGAAGGCTGATCTCCTTCCCGGCGATCTCATCGTCGGATTCGGTTCCGATCGAATTACCGACCTTTCGGAATTTCGCCTGCTTTTGGATATACAGCGTCAAACCGATACCAAAAGCATCGTGCTGTTTCGTCAACGCGGCGAAAAGAGCGAGTTCGTGACCGTCGAAATCAAGCGAGGCTGAGCCTGACCGCCAACGTGAATATCCGTTCGGGCGGCACTCTGTTCGCACCGTTTGACGCGCTGCGTGCGGCGGACGGCCGGGCCGCAGAAATCATCGCGCCGCCTTATGACGTGCTGACCGCCGAAGAGGCGCTGAAACGCGCCGCGGGCAAGCCGAAAAATTTCCTCCATGTTTCGCGAGCGGAGATCGATTTTCCGCCCGTTGCGGATTCACATGCACCTGAGATTTATGGCCGTGCAGCGCAAAATCTCAGCGCTCTGATCGAGGACGGCGCCATGGTTCGCGTGCCCCGCCAGGCATATTTTGTATATCGCATGCAGATATCCGGCCACAGCCAGACCGGCCTTGCCGGCGGCGCTTCGATCGCGGCGTACGA
Source organism: Alphaproteobacteria bacterium MarineAlpha10_Bin2 (assembly GCA_002937555.1). Lineage (GTDB taxonomy): Bacteria > Pseudomonadota > Alphaproteobacteria > UBA828 > UBA828 > PTKB01. Next base: position 2,451 of record PTKB01000236.1, read on the forward strand.
GGCGGACGTCATCAAGCGCCATGAGTTGACCCGACCCGATAAGGAGGATGACCGGGTCAAACATATGGAGGCCCTCAACGCCCAGACCGGCCCGGTATTGCTCGCCCATCGCCCAGACGCCACGCTCGCTGCGGCGCTGGAGGACGTTGCGCAGCGCGACAATGCGCCGGAAATCGATATCACTGCGGAGGACGGCGTGCGCCACACCCTATGGCAAATCGATGACGGTGAAACACTGGACAGCGTTCAAAGCGCCGTGGACGCGCTGGACGCACTTTACATAGCAGACGGACATCACCGTTCCGCCGCGGCCGCGCGGGTTGCCGCCACACGCCGCGCTGCGAACCCTGACGGCAAAAATGCCGACCCGGCGCGGGAGCGCTTTCTCGCGGTACTGTTTCCGAGCGATCAGCTTTTGATTCTGGCCTATAACAGAATTGTGCGCAGCCTCGGAACTGAAGACGAGGCGGCGTTATTGGACCGCCTTCAATTGGAATACGACGTCCGCCCGGCGGGCGCGCCGATCCGACCGGATCACCCGGCGCAAATTGGCCTCTGCCTAAACTCGGGCTGGAACCTACTGAATCCCCGGATGCCGCCCGCCAGGGAAGCGCCCGCCCTCGAACGTCTCGATGTTTCTCTGCTCACCGACGGTATTTTACAGCCTTTGTTGGGTATCGGTGATCCGCGCACCGACCCGCGCCTCGATTTCGTCGGCGGCGCGGACGCACCCGAGCGCATAGAAGCGCTCGTTCGAAGAGGCGAAGCGGCGGCCGGTTTCACGCTCTACCCCACGGCGATGGACGACTTGATGGCGGTCGCCGACAGCGGACAAATCATGCCGCCGAAATCGACTTGGTTCGAACCCAAACTCGCCGACGGACTTATCGCCCATCTAATTGACTGAGTTGGAATCGCCGCGGCCTGCGGCTCGCCAAATTGCCTACCGGTGTGCGATCGGCAATACTCAAAGCCACGGCCGAAACCGGGATGCGCGCGGAGTGGACACAGAAAGCGACTTCATTCTGATCGTCGGCGGGCCGACGGCCA
>PTKB01000237.1 GCA_002937555.1 Alphaproteobacteria bacterium MarineAlpha10_Bin2
GCGTGCAGCACCGCCTCGCCCCAAATCCACCCGGCCTTCTCCAGAACCCGGGCAATCCGGAGCGTCGTATCATCGTCCTCGTTGGCCAGCAGCCGGAGCAGCTTCGCAGTCGCGTCGAGCAACAGCAGCGCTTCGCCGCCATGATCGCCGGGCCGCTCCAATTCGAGCGCGTCGGCCAGACCCATGGCCGTCGGCAGGCAGAAACTCGCCGGGCGGACAAAGGCATAGAGCTCGAGCAAGTCGTAGGCATGAAAGGCGTTGATGCCGAGACTCCGCGCCATCGTCCTTGCGTGGCAGACAAACGGCGGCGGGCCCACAGCCAGGCGCTTCGCCGCCTCAGCGAGGGGTATTTCCTCGATCTCGCCGGTGACGTCGAGCCACACGGCGCGTCCCGGCGCTAGCACCAGCGCCGGCGCTTCAGGCAGCGCCATGGCGCGCTTTTCTGCGTCAGGAGGAGCGGCGTCGGGCATAACGGCAGTATAGCCATTGACGAGCTTGGTTCGCTTGACGCATTTTGCGCCCCACGCGAATTAATTGGAGACGATCAGCGATGACAGGCGATGTGGCCACGCTCCGCGCGTTAGCCGAGGACGCAAAAGCTTGGCCGTTCAAGGAGGCGCGCGATCTCGTCAAGCGGATCGAGAAACGCCCACCGGTGAGCGGCGCCGTGCTGTTCGAAACCGGCTACGGGCCGTCCGGACTGCCGCATATCGGCACGTTCGGCGAAGTGGCGCGCACGACCATGGTACGCCATGCCTTTTCGCTGCTCTCGGACTTGCCGACCCGTCTGGTGGCGTTTTCCGACGATATGGATGGCTTGCGCAGCGTGCCCGGCAATATTCCGAACGGCGACGCGATGACGCCCTATCTCGGCACGCCGCTCACCAGCGTCCCCGATCCGTTCGGCACCCATGAGAGCTTCGGTGAGCACAACAATGCGAGGCTGCGCGCTTTTCTTGACGCCTTCGGCTTCGACTATGAATTCAAGAGCTCCACCGAAGCTTACCGGAGCGGCGAATTCGATGCCGCGCTCTTGGATGTGCTGCGCAATTACGACGAGATCATGGCCGTTACCCTGCCGACCTTGGGCGCCGAGCGCCAAGCCACTTACAGCCCCTTCCTGCCGCTTTGTCCACGCACCGGACGGGTGCTGCAAGTGCCGATCACCGCGCGAGACGAAGATTCCGGCACAGTTTGTTACCAAGACGAGAACGGCAACAGCGTCGAGGTGCCGGTCACCGGCGGCCATTGCAAGCTGCAATGGAAAGCGGATTGGGCGATGCGCTGGCATGCGCTCGGGGTGGATTACGAGATGGCGGGGAAGGACCTCATTTCCTCGGTCGAACTGTCCGGGAAGATCTGCCGGATTCTCGGATCGACCCCGCCGGAAGGCTTTATTTACGAGCTGTTCCTGGACGAAAACGGCGAGAAAATATCGAAATCCCGCGGCAACGGTCTCACCATCGACGAATGGCTGCGCTACGGTTCGCGCGAGAGTCTGTCGCTTTATATGTTCGCGACGCCGCGCCGTGCCAAGCGCCTCCATTTCGATGTCATCCCCCGCCATGTCGACGATTACCTCAGCCATTTGGTGAAGTTCCCGGAGCTCGATGCGGCGGAGCGGATGGAAAACCCGGTCTGGCATATTCATGCCGCCCGGCCGCCAACGCCGGAAGGTGGGATCGGATTCGCCGTTCTTCTCAACCTTGCCAGTGTGAGCAATACCGAGGACCCCTCGGTGCTGTGGGGTTTCATCACGCGCTACGCTCCCGACGCGGCGCCCGAGACGATGCCAATTCTCGACGATCTCGTGGCGCTTGCGATCAATTACTACCGCGATTTCGTCAAGCCGGATAAGCACTACCGCCCGCCGGGCAAGATCGAGACGAACGCGCTGGAGGATTTGGTTTCCACCCTCCAAGCGTTGGCGGACGACGCCAGCGCGGAGGCCATTCAGAGCGAAGTCTATGAAGTGGGCAAACGCCACGATTTCGAAAACTTACGCGAATGGTTCAGGGCGCTCTACGAAATCCTGCTCGGCCAGGAACAGGGGCCGCGCATGGGTTCGTTCATCGCGCTGTATGGAATTTCGGAAACGGTGGCGTTGATTCGGCGCGTACTCGCCGGAGAAGATCTCGCCGCCTGACGATCTTAATCGCCGCTCGAGCGTTCCAAAACGGGCCGCGTCAGCGCTTCTTCCGTGGGCGCGGCACGGCGCGGCGAGAACAGATGTTTGCCCTCCGCCACCTGCCAGGCGATGAGCGCCGGCGCGCCAATGACCAACTCGCGTACCCGCTTGATGAGCGAAAGCGCCAGCGCCACTTCCGGCCCGAGGCCGATGACCGCACCTAGAAGCACAAAGGCGCCCTCCTGGACGCCGACCGCCCCGGGCACGAAGAACGCCGCCGCCCGCACCGCGAGAATGAGGCTTTCCAGCAACAGCGCGTCGGCGATGGTGACCGGTATATCCATGAAATAGAGCGCCAACCAAATCTCCGCCGCACCCAAGGTCCAGGCGATCATTTGCCCGGCCGCGTTGAGCGTTAGCGCCCAGCGCCGGCGGTAGAGCGTGCGGATGGCATCGTCCAAGGCCTCGGCGCCGCCCACCGCGCGAACCCAATCGCGGCCCTTGGCGACGCGCGAGACCAAACCGACGAGATAAGCGAACAGGCCGCGATGTTGAAAAATGCAAAAGCCGATGACCAGCAGCAGGCCGAATCCGACGCCGGCGCCGGCGCCCTTGGCGATATCGTTATTGCCGTAATGCGCCAGCAGCAGGCCGACGCCGACAAGCGTGAACAGAAGCTGGGTGAGTGTGCTCAGGGTGAGATCGACGACGACGCTGGCGCCGACGATCTTGCCCGGGAAGCCGCGCATGACGAGGAGCCGCGTACGCACCAATGCGCCGCCGACTTGAAACGCCGGCATCAGGGTATTCACGCCCTCGCCGATCCAGCGCGCCCACAGCATCAACGCGACGGGCCGCGGCGTGTCTTTGGGAAACAGGAAGCGCCAGACATAGCCGTCGAGGGCGATCGGCACCATACGCGAGACGATGACCAAGACCAGCCCCCAGCCGACCGCGGCGATGGCGGCGGCAACATCGCCGACGCCCTGATACAGCACGAGGGCGATAATCGCGCCGATACCGGCGATCAGGGCGCTGAATCCCAGGATACGCACAGGCGGTGTTTCCCCTCCTGATAATCCAAGCCGCGCACGAGCGGATTTCCGATGCGCCCTTGGCGACGACGGCGAAACCTTACCCGAAAGGATTAATCCTTGCAAAGCCGCCCCGGCGCCGGGGGCCTTGTCGACAGGCCCATGCGTTTATGAAACCGGCCCGATAGTGCGCCTACTCTCGATATTTGCGCGGCGGCAATCTTCGCGCCGCGGATAAATGCGAAATCTTAACCATAAATCAAGGCTCTCCGGGCAGTTTGGGGGGTCGTCAACGGAAACGCGC
>PTKB01000238.1 GCA_002937555.1 Alphaproteobacteria bacterium MarineAlpha10_Bin2
TGAGTTGAAATCGCCGCGGCCTGCGGATCGCCAAATTGCCTACCGGTGTGCGATCGGCAATACTCAAAGCCACGGCCGAAACCGGGATGCGCGCGGAGGGGACACAGAAAGCGACTTCATTCTGATCGTCGGCGGGCCGACGGCCAGCGGCAAATCGGTCCTCGCGCTTGATCTGGCGTCACAGTTTGGCGGCGTCGTGGTCAATGCCGATAGCATGCAGGTTTATCAAGAACTGCGCATCTTGAGCGCCCGTCCGACTCGCGCCGATGAAGACCGCGTGCCACACCGGCTTTATGGCGTCTTGCCGGCGCGCCAGCGCTGTTCGGCAGGACTCTGGCGCGAGATGGCGATGGCCGAGATTGCCGACGCGCAAGCGCAGCGGCTTTTGCCGATCCTGGTCGGCGGCACCGGACTTTACTTCCGCTCCTTGCTCAAGGGTTTGGCGCCGGTGCCTCCTGTTCCAAAAGTCGTTCGCGCCGCCGCCGCGGCGCTTCATGCGGAAGTCGGGGCGACGGAATTTCACCGCCTGTTGGCGGCGCGGGACCCGGATAGCGCGGCGCGAATTCATCCCGCCAACACGCAGCGGGTGCTGCGCGCTTACGAGGTGTATGAGGCAACGGGGAAAAGCCTGAGCGATTGGCAAGGGGACCAAGACGGAGGGTCGGAATATGCAGGAAGGGTTGCCGCCTTGGTGCTGGAGCCACCGCGTCAAGAGCTTTACGCGGCTTGCGATGCCCGGGCCGAACGCATGGCGGCGACAGGCGGTATCGAGGAAGCGGCGGCGCTCCTGGCCCTCGAGCTCGACCCGGCGCTTCCGGCGATGAAAGCGCTCGGCGTGCGCGAATTCGCCGAATTTCTTATTGGCGCCGCGACGCAGGATGAAGCCGTCGACAATTTGCGCCGATCGACGCGGCGCTACGCCAAGCGTCAAGCGACCTGGTTCCGTCATCAAATGCCTGAGGCGACACGGGTTCGCCAACGTAATGACTCGGCAAATGACGAAAATATTCGCGAGATAGCCGCAGCATTGCTCGGCCGGACAACATCTGGTCGACGGAGCGATGGAGCGTTAAGGTCCGGCGGCCGAAAATAGAAAAAGGATTTCGCTCATGGTCACGCTGATCCCAACGCCCTCGATTATCGAGGCCGCCGGCAACAAACCAAAAATCATCAAGGAATATATCGGGCGCGTAAACTCCCAAACCATAGAAGCCAGCGTGGCGCGCATGAACAGCCCCGCAGGCTGGGAAGAGCCCGGCCAAACTCCGGAATTCGACGAATATACGTTGGTCCTCGCAGGGACGCTCAAAGTCTCCACAAAAGAAGGTGATATCGACGTCGTTGCGGGCCAGGCGGTGATCGCGCGCAAAGGAGAGTGGGTACGCTATAGCAGCCCGCATGAGGGTGGCGCCGACTACGTCGCCGTGTGCGTGCCGGCGTTCAGTCCCGAGACCGTCAATCGCGACCCATGAGCAAACCTTTTCTTTCGCAATGTCCCGGACAACCGTGCGCGCTATTGACCCGCGACAGGCGAGGTTCTAGTTTGCTCAGCCCCTGGCCGGACGGCCCGGGAATCGGCTCGCCGGCTGCCTCGAGAGAGAGCGCCGATGCGGGCATCATGTGTTTGCGGAGATCGAATTGTGGCTTCGGAAAAGGGTGAAAACGGACAGCGGATGAACGGGTCTGAAATGATCGTTCATTGTCTCACCGAATTGGGTGTCGAAGTAATATTCGGCTATCCCGGCGGCGCCGTGCTTCCGATCTATGACGCCTTGTTCAAACAAAACAAAATTCGCCACATTCTAGTGCGTCACGAGCAGGGCGCGTTACACGCGGCGGAAGGCTATGCGCGCTCAACCGGACGCGTCGGAGTGGCGCTGGTCACTTCCGGGCCGGGTGCCACGAATAGCGTCACAGGCCTCGCCGATGCGCTGATGGACAGTATCCCCCTGGTTTGCATGACCGGGCAGGTGCCAACCCATATGATCGGCAATGACGCCTTTCAAGAAGCCGACACGGTTGGCATAACCCGGCCCTGCACGAAACATAATTACCTAGTGAAATCGGTCGAGGATTTACCGCGCCTTGTTCACGAGGCATTTTATGTCGCCAGCGCCGGGCGGCCCGGACCGGTCGTCATCGACCTGCCCAAGGATGTGGTGATGGCGGAAGGAAATTATTGCGCAGGGGCGTACGCGGACATGTCGGAGCACCGCTCCTATCGCCCGCGAACGGAGCCCGATGAGGGCGCCGTGGATGCCGCGATCGATCTCATCGCCAAGGCCGAGCGGCCGATCTTTTATAGTGGCGGTGGTATTATTAATTCCGGCCCGTCCGCATCAAAAGCTCTGACCGGTTTCGTGCGCGAAACCGGTTACCCGATCACCAACACGCTCATGGGGCTGGGCGCCTACCCGGCCTCCGACCCTCAGTTTCTCGGCATGCTCGGCATGCATGGAACCTATGAAGCCAATATGGCGATGGCGGAGTGCGACGTGATGATCGCGCTTGGCGCGCGCTTCGACGATCGCGTCACAGGGCGTCTCAGCGACTTTTCCAAGGGCTCGAAGAAGATCCAGGTCGATATCGACCCGTCTTCCATCAACAAGAATGTACCCGTGGATGTGAGCATCGTGGGCGATGTCGGCAAAGTGCTGGAGATCATGGCGGCAAAGTGGAAAAAACCGCGCGGCGGCAAATCGGAGGCGCTCAAATCCTGGTGGCGCCAGATTGACGATTGGCGCGCCCGCGATTGCCTCAGCTACCGCCAAGAGGGCGACATCATCAAGCCGCAATACGCATTGCAGCGGCTCTATGAATTGACCAAGGATCTGGACGTCTATTTCACCACGGAAGTCGGCCAACACCAGATGTGGGCGGCGCAGTTCCTCAAGTTCGAGGAACCCAATCGCTGGATGACGTCCGGCGGCCTCGGCACCATGGGCTACGGCTTTCCCGCCGCCATGGGCGTGCAGGTCGCGCATCCGGATGCCCTGGTGATCGACGTCGCCGGCGAAGCGTCGTTGATGATGAACATTCAGGAACTCTCGACCATGATGCAGCACCGCCTGCCGGTGAAGACATTTATCCTCAACAATGAATATATGGGCATGGTGCGCCAGTGGCAGGAGCTGTTCCATGGCGGGCGCTATTCCGAAAGCTATATGGATTCCCTGCCCGATTTCGTGAAGCTGGCCGAATCCTTCGGCGCCAACGGCCTTAAGGTCAGCAAACCGGAAGAAGTCGACGACGCCATCCGCACCATGATCGAGACGCCCGGACCCTTTATCGCCGATATCATGATCGAAAAATTGGAAAATGTTTATCCGATGATTCCGGGCGGCGCCGCGCATTACGAAATGAAACTCGGCCCCGATCATGGCGAACTAGAGGAAAAAGCCGAGGACGGCATGGTGCTGGTGTGACCA
>PTKB01000239.1 GCA_002937555.1 Alphaproteobacteria bacterium MarineAlpha10_Bin2
TATATTAATGGCAAATTAGATGGCACCAGCCGGTTTTGGTCTGAAGATGGCAGCTTGGTTTCTGAAGCCGAATACAGTAATGGTCAACCCCATGGAACATGGGAAAATTTTTATCCCAATGGTTCTGTGATGCATGAAGTTCAATATGAATTCGGTCAAAAGCATGGCAATGAAAAATGGTATTATGAAAATAAGCAATTGAAATCAGAACAGAAATTCAGCTATGGAGATACAGTTAACGATATAGTTCGGTGGAATCCGGATGGGACTTTAATTTACTGATGAGATATTATTACTTTACAATTCAGTAATTTTTATTCCGATTATTTACTCGTATCGCCATGGCTTCAACATTCTATGGAACATTAGCAATCTCCGAATCGTCCTGAAAGAGCAATCGGCCGGCGCGCCGGGTGGATCGCGGGATTGCCCCAATGCGTGTTAGCCTGTGCCGGACACCATCGAAAAGTGGAGCGGGACATGCGCGAGATCGTCAGCGGTATCCAAACCTGGCCGTGGTTTTCCGAACCCCACGGCTATGATTTCAACGGCCATCTGGTGCGCGATTCCGGCGGCAATATCTGTGTCGATCCTGTCGAACCGAGCGACGCAGATCTCGACGCTATCGCCGATGAAGGCGTCAGCCGAATCGTCCTGACCAACCGCAATCATTCCCGCGCCGCCAACCGGATACGGGCGGCGACGGGCGCCAAAACCATCATCCATGCCGACGATGCGGAACATGCCCAGAGCCAGGACACGGAGATCGACGGCGCGCTGACCGTTGGCGCGCGCATCGGGCCGTTCGACGTCATCGCGGCGGCCGGCAAGTCTCCCGGCGAGATCGCGCTCTATTGGGATGAACGCAAAATCCTGATCGTCGGTGACGCGGTGATCGGCAACCCGCCGGGGGCTTGCGCGTTTCTGCCCGAGCGCGTCATGGATGATCCGGCCCGCCTACGCGGGAGCGTGCGCGAACTCCTGGCGCTCGATTTCGATATCCTGCTTTTTGGCGATGGCGTTGCCATCCTCGAAGACGCCAAGGCCCGGCTGCAAGAGCTGGTCGAGACGTTTGCTGAATAAAGCGATTAGCGTAGATCATCCAACACCGCATGGATGGCGTCGAGGTTTGAGCGGCCGAGCGCGCGGCAGCGGGCAGGGGACCAGCCCTGGCGCTGTTCGCTGCCGTCGGCGACATCCTTGAACGGCATTTCCAGGGTCATGGCGAGACAGCCGAAGCGCTCGGCGATCCAGTTGGCGCCAATTTTGAGATTCGCTTTGCCCGGCTTGTTGGCTGGGTAGCCGTGCTCGGTCTGAAAATCGGGATTGGCCCGCAGCAGCGCGCTCTTATACGCGCCAAGCAACTTTTTCTGCCGCTTGCTGAATGACGGCACGCCTTCCGGCCCGGCGATGAAATTATGCGGGATCGCCTCGTCGCCATGCACGTCGAGGCAAAAGTCGACGCCGGTCTCTTCCATGCGCTGGCGCACCCAATATACTTCCGGGCTTTTCTCCTGGCTGGGTTCCAGCCATTCGCGGTTAAGGTTGATGCCCGCCGCGTTGGTACGCAGATGGCCGCGCCGGCTGCCGTCCGGGTTCATATTGGGAACGATGTGAAAATAGGCTTTTTCCAGCACCGCCCGCGCCACCGCATCGTCGCTATCGAGCAGCCGGTCGATGAAGCCCTCCATCCACCATTCCGCCATGGTTTCGCCCGGGTGCTGGCGCGCGATGGCCCAAAGCGGGCGCTTGTCAGGTGACGGCGCGCCGATGGTCAGCATGTCGATCTGCTGCCCATCCAGCGTCTCGCCAAGGGCTTCCAGCGCGGCGAGAGAGAATTCGAGAGTCTCCGCCAGCAGATCGTGATGCCGTTCCATCGAATAGGGCGCGAAATAGGCGTAATAGACGCTGTCGCGCTCCGGGCGGTGGCGGATGGTGAGAGTCTTGCCGTCATAATCGGTGGCGACGCGGAACCAATCATCGCGGTCATAGGACGCGACGGCGCGGTAATTTTCCCAGCCCTTCGAGTACGAGGCGGCGCCCGCATTGATGATTTTCAGCGCGCAGTCCTGCCCTTTGCCGCCGCTCAGGCGGAAATAGAACCACTGAAAAAATTCCGAATCCTTATCCCGGCGAATTTCCAGCCGGATATCCGACGGATCGGAACATTCCAGGCAGACAATATTGCCGCCATCGAAGGCGCTCGAGATCTTCATGTCTTTCAGCCTCAAAAATTGCGTCGCGCGAACTTAATCGAGCCACACATGATTTGCACCTCTGTTGGGCGGCGGACTAAATAGGCGCCAGCATGAATTACCTTCGCTTTATCAACCAAAACCGGCGGTTTCTCGCCTTCGGCCTGTTTGTCGCACTGTTCTCCAGTTTCGGGCAGACCTATTTCATCGGCGTTTTCAGCGCCGAAATCCGCGGCGCCTTCGCGCTCTCCCACGGCGATTTCGGCCTGATCTATTCCCTCGGCTCGCTGGCCGCCGGAATCTGCCTGATTTGGATCGGTGGCTATGTCGACCGCCTCGATCTTCGCCTGTGGATCGCGCTTCTAGGCGCGGCGGCGGTAATTGCCTGCGTCGTCATGGGCGTGACACCTTCCGTCATTGTCTTGGGAATTGCGCTGTTTCTGTTGCGCCTCAGTTGCCAGAGCCTCCTGACCCACACCTACATGACCTCGATGGCGCGCTATTTTGACAGCGGGCGCGGCAAAGCGATCAGCATAGCCATGCTCGGCCACCCCCTGGGCGAGGCCGTGTTCCCGCTAATCTCCGTCGCCTTGCTGGCGGCGCTCGGTTGGCGCGGCGCCTGGCTGGTTTATGCCGCTGTCGGGGCGGCGCTGTTGCTGCCGCTCGTGATGTGGCTGCTGCGCGGCCATGGCGAACGCCACCGCAATTTTCTGAAGCGCCTCGCCGAGCCTTCCGCATCCTCGTGCGAATCGGGCCGCCAATGGACGCGCGGCGAAGTGCTGCGCGATGTGCGCTTTTACCTCATTCAAATCGCCATGATGGCGCCGCCCTTCATGTTTACCGGCCTGTTGATTCACCAGGCACATATGGCCGAAGCCAAGGGTTGGTCGCTCGCCTGGCTAGCCACCTGTTTCACCGCCTATGCCGCAACGTCGGTCGCGAGTTCCCTGACCATGGGCGCGCTGATCGACCGCATCGGCGCCACCCGCATCGCGCCGCATGGGCTGCTCCCGATCGTGGTCTCGATGCTGGCCCTCGCGTTCTTCAGTCACCCCGCGGCGACAATGGTTTTCATGGCCGGGCTCGGCCTCTGTATGGGTATTGTATTTACCGCCTTCACGGCGATTTGGGCCGAGCTTTACGGTGTGCGCCATCTCGGCGCCATCCGCTCGGTGGTGATGTCGATCATGGTCCTGGTCA
>PTKB01000024.1 GCA_002937555.1 Alphaproteobacteria bacterium MarineAlpha10_Bin2
ATGAATGACAGCTAAGCGGTCTTCGACGAAGATTCCTTCTCTTCGCCGCTGTCTTGCTGAGAGCGACTCTGGCGCTGACGGTTGGCTTGCTGTTGATCACGATTTCCGGAACCCTGCTTCACTTGCTGAGGATTCCCCGACGGGGAACCACCGCCATTGGGTCACGTTCCGGTAAGTCTCTGCACTTCCGTGATCAATTCATCGATACGACTTAGGGTGTTTTGCTGGATCGACTGGTTCTGTTCTCCGGTGTCATCGTCATCGAGAAGCCTCTCGATCTCGGCAGGGCGGAGGTGGCGAGGCCGATGGCCGCATAGATCGACATAAAGCTGCCGGCGGCGAGCAGGCCGTAGTCATATTTCTGCAACAGAATCGGCAGCACCGGTGGCAGCTTGAACAAATGATAGGCAGCGAGCGCACCGAGGCCGAGGCCAAGCGCAACGCCAAACCAGCTTGTCGGCGGTTCCGGCGCCAGGGCGCCGGGTTGGGGTTCGGACGTCACGGGGATTCCTGAAGTGTCTGCCGGGCTTCGGCGCTTAGCGTCAGCTGAACCGCGGCGCGCGTTTTTCCTTGAAGGCGCGAATGCCTTCCCGCGCGTCCTCGGAGCGGAACGAGTCGAGTGCCATTTGTCGCGCCGCCGTTGGATCCAGGTCTCCCGCCGCAATATCGTTCAACAGGCGCTTCATTCCTTGGACCGCGCGCGGCGACAGCGCTTCGATGCGCGCCGCCAATGCGTCGCATTCTCCGGCCAGCGCTTCGGGTGCAACCAGGCGGTCGAGGAAGCCGATTTCCAGCAAGGCGTCGGCGTCCATGCGCTCGCCGGCGAGAAGCAGGCGCTTGGCGGCGGCAAGGCCGATGCGCGAGACAATCCGTTTCAGCCCGGACGGAAAATAGACCAGACCGAGCTCGGCCGGCGGTAGGCGCAACTCCATGCCGCGCACGCCGATACGGAAATCGCAGGCCAGCGCCAACTCCGAGGCGCCGCCATAGACCGAGCCGTTAAGCGCGCAGATGACCGCCGGGCGCGCCGCTTCGAGGCGCCCAACCGTGCGCTCGAACTGATTCTCCTGCCAATCGGCGCCTTCGATTTCGTCGATTTCGAAACCCGAGCTGAAACATTTGGTACCGCTTCCGGTAAGGATGGCGACGCGAACATCCGCCGCCGCATCGATTTGTTCGATCAGCGCGACGAGGCGTTTTAGATCCGACTCACGCAAGCGGTTATGCGCGGCTTCGCGCATCAGCGTCAGTGTGGCGCGGTGGCCCTCGGTGTTGAGGTCGATCGACGGGGACATAAGGAATACTCTGGTTGGCAAAGGGTTTGCGGCGCCCGGGCGGCGATCCAAGGCGAATCCGCAGAAACCCTACTTCAGCAGAGCGCCCGTGTGTAGCCGCTGTGAAAAAGAATGTATGCGATTTGGGCTTTCGCCCGCGCGGCGCTTGAGGCAGACTGCGGCCAATTTTGGATGAGGCACTCGGCGGGGAAAAGCGTGGCTACAGAGGTCGATTTCTTCGTGCGCTTTTGGGGCGTGCGGGGCAGCATTCCGTGCCCGGGAGCGGCGACGTCGCGTTACGGCGGCAACACGTCCTGTATCGAAGTGCGCTGCGGCGAGCACTTGCTTATTTTCGATGCCGGCACCGGCTTCTCGGAACTCGGCAAAAGACTGCGCGCCGACGTCCCGCTCGATACCGATCTGTTTTTCACGCACACCCATTACGACCATATCTGGGGCTGGCCCCATTTTTCTCCCGGTTTGGACGCCGGCACGCGCCTCCATATCCGCGCCGGCCATCTGATTCCCGAGCATCGTATCGAGGATCTGATGCGCGGTCTTTTGAACGACCCGCTCAATCCGCTCAATTCGGAAACCTTGCGCGCCGAGGTTATTTTCGAGGATTTTGTCATCGGCGACACGATCGAACCGCGGCCCGGCATCGTGGTGCGCACCGCCCATCTCAACCATCCCAACCGCGCCTCCGGTTACCGCGTCGAGTTTGACGGCCGCTCGATTTGCTATCTCACCGATCACGAACATACCGAAGACGGTCCCACCCAAGCGCTGGTCGAGCTGACCAAGGGGGCGGATCTGGTGATTTACGATTCGACCTACACGGAGGAGGAATATCCCAATCATGTCGGTTGGGGCCACTCGACCTGGAACGAAGGCGCCAAGCTGTGCGACATCGCGGACGCCCGGACGTTCGTCGTGTTTCATCACGATCCAGGACATGACGACACCTTCATGGACCGCATTGCGCGTGAGGCGGCGGAAGCGCGCCCCGGTACGATCGTCGCGCGCGAGGGTTTGGTGCTGCGCCCTTGACGATGCGCCCCGCCCGATGAGCCTGCGCCGTACGGTGATGGGCCTGGCGACCGTGCTCGGCCTGGCGCGGAAGGGCTTCTTTATTCCCTACCGCTATGCCCATGCCCTGCCGCGCCCCGGTGCGCGCGCGCCCTACGCGATTCTCGGCGAATTGCTGCATGACCACGAAGATGATTTCCGCACGCTGCTCGACGGCATGGTCGGTTTCATCTCCGACCTCAAGAAGATTAGCGCCGATAACCCGCCCGAGCCGCGTTGGAATCAGGATTGGTTTCCCCGCCTCGATGCGGCGGCGGCCTATACTCTGGTGCGGGCCGGCCGGCCGCGTCATATCGTCGAAGTCGGCTCCGGCCATTCCACCCGATTTCTCGCCCGTGCCATGCGCGACGGCGGGATCGAGGGCCGTATCACTGCCATCGATCCGCATCCCCGCACCAGTCTGCTGGGCATCCGCGATTTGGAATTGTTGCGCGCACCGGTGCAGGATATCGGCCTGCAGGTTTTCGATTCGCTTAATCCGGGCGATATGTTGTTTATCGATTCAAGCCATGTGCTGATGCCGGGCTCGGATGTCGACTTATTGATTAATCGCGCGCTACCGGCGCTGCCGTCGGGCGTCCTGGTACATTTTCATGATATTTTTCTGCCCGACGATTATCCGCCGCAGTGGGCGTGGCGCGGCTATAACGAGCAGCTCGCCGTGGCGGCGCTGGTGATGTCGAAATCCTATGTGCCGGTATTCGCCAGCCATTTCGTCACCTCGAGGATGCGCGAAATCCTCAGCCGCACCAGCGTCTCGCGTATCTTGCGTTTGACCGGCGCCTTCGAATCCTCGCTCTGGCTGCGTAAGGTTTAGACCGGCCGGCGCGTGCTAATTCCGCTGCCGCAAATATTCTTCCGGCAGTTCGAACAAATGATCGCGTTCCGCCACCTGGAGACGGCACTCGCCGCAAAATTCGACCGCCCGGTTGCCTACGCCGCCGGTGATGCCGAACAGCTTGCCGTTGGGCATGATCATCGCGTAGCGCCAATCGCCGAAATCGGGCGCGAAGCCGGACGGCATTTTCTCCATGGTAAAGAGCGGCCCACGCGACACGCCGCCGGATTCGACGGCAGATATCGAATCCTTGACGATGATGGTGCCGACGGGCATGGGCTCTGTCTCGGTCGCCGTGAAGAAATCGCCGGATGTGTCGTTCATGTAGACATTCACGAACCGGGCGCCGTGCTGGTCTGAAATATAGGGCGAAGTGTTGAAGCGCCGCCAAGGGCGGTAGTCCATTTCCGCGAGTCCTGATTTGAGATAGCCCGTGACCATGCGATCCAACAGTGCGTCGTATATTTTCTCCGCTTCTTCGGGCGCCAGGGTGCGCGGATCGAGTATGCGGATATGGCCGCCCTCGGGCCATCTTTCGAGGACGCTGTCGTTTGCCGAGATATAGGGGGGCCAAACACAAGAAAGAACGCGGCGAGCACCAACGTGCGAATGCGAATCATTACCAGGAACCCGAGAGTTGCAGCAACCAATGCGATATATGTTGCCGCCGGACGCCGAGCGCCAATAAATCGCGCTCAACAATGTGTGATGGCGCGTGCGCCGGCGCTTACTTATAGGGATCGGCGGCGTCGCGCAGACCATCGCCGAAGAAATTAAACGCCAGCACAACCAGAATCACCGGCACGACGGGCAGCATCAGCCACGGATAGAGCGCCACAGCGTTGATGTTTTGCGCTTCGTTCAAAAGCACGCCCCAGCTGGTGATCGGCGGGCGGAGACCCAGGCCAAGGAAGGAGAGCGCCGTTTCGCCGAGGATCATCGAGGGGATCGAGAGCGTCGCCGAGGCGATCAGGTGGCTCATAAAACTCGGGATCAAATGGCGGCCGATAACGCGGCGCGGCCGGGCGCCCAAGAGCATGGCGGCGGTGGCGAAATCTTCCTCGCGCAGTGCCAACAGCTTCGAGCGCACGCCGCGCGCAAGACCGGTCCAGTCGATCAGGCCGAGAATGATGGTGATGCCGAAATAGACCACGATCGGCGACCAGTTGACCGGTAAGGAGGCGGAGAGCGCCATCCACAGGGGAAGCTCCGGGAACGAGCGGATAATCTCGATCAGGCGTTGAATAATGGTGTCTATCCAGCCGCCGTAATAACCCGATATGCCGCCCAGAATGAGGCCCAACAGGAAGCTGATGCTGATGCCGATAAGGCCGACCGTCAGCGAGATGCGCGAGCCCGCAATGACGCGCGAAAACATATCGCGCCCCAACCGGTCGGTGCCGAACAGGAACAGGGTGCCGTCTTTGGCCGGACATATGAAATGAAAGCGCCCCGGTATCATGCCCCAAAATTCATACTCGTCGCCGAAGCACAACCAGCGGATGGTATAGATTTGCGATGTGTCGCGCTCGTAAACGCGCTGCAAATTCTCCATGTCGAGGTGATATTTGAAGCCGTAAACGAACGGCGCGCGCAGACTGCCTTCGTGAAACAACTGCACCGCTTGCGGCGGCGCATAGATATGGTCGACATCGCGGGTGTGCAAATTATAAGGCGCCACGAACTCGGCGATGATGATGACGAAATAGAGAATGAGCAGGAAGATGCCGGCGATGACGGCGATGCGGTGGCGCTTCAGTTTCCACCACATCATTTGCCATTGCGAGGCCATGTAGAAGCGCGCCTGCTCGGGCGTCAGCGCATCGGTCGAATAGGGATCGAACGGGGCGTCGCTGACGAAGTGCTTCAGCTTCTCGGAGCCGCCGTCGTTTTGGTTGCGCTCGCTCATCGGGTCACGCCTCCCGAAAGGCGGATGCGCGGATCCAGGACGGCGAGGAGGATATCGGATACGAACACGCCGATCACGGTGAGGAAGGCCATGAACATCAGGAACGAGCCGGCGAGATACATATCCTGGGTGCGCAGCGCATCCAAGAGCATCGGCCCGGTCGTTGGCAGCGACAGCACCACCGAGACGATGGCGGCGCCGGAGATCACCTGCGGCAGAATATTGCCGATGTCGGAAATGAACGGATTGAGCGCCATGCGCAGCGGATATTTGATCAGCAGTTTGCCGGGCGGCAGGCCCTTGGCGCGGCCGGTGACGACATATTGTTTCTGCAATTCATCGAGCAGATTGGCGCGTAAGCGCCGAATCATGCCGGCGGTGTTGGAAGTGCCGATCACCAGCACCGGCACCCACAGATGTTCGAGTACCGAGAGCAGCTTGCCGACGCTCCACGGTTTGCCGAGATAATCCGGATCCATCAACCCGCCGATCGAGGTGCCGAAGGCGACATTGGCGACGTAGAGCAGAACCAGAGCAAGGAGAAAATTCGGCGTCGCCAGGCCGAGAAAGCCCAACAGGGTCAGACTATGATCGCCGAAACTGTACTGATGGGTTGCCGAATAGACGCCGATCGGAAAGGAAACGATCCAGGTAAAGATGATGGTGGTAAAGGAGACAATGAAGGTCAGCAACAGGCGGTCGCCGACGACTTCGTCTACGGGAAGATTATATTCGAACGAATAGCCCATATCGCCTTGCAGCAATCCCAGTAGCCATACGCCGTATTGCTCGACCATCGGCCTGTCGAGTCCGTATTGCTGGCGCAGGAATTCGATCTTGTCGATGTTGGAGCCTTCGCCTTGCGCCTGCAATTCGGCGATATAGGTGGTCAGATAATCGCCCGGCGGCAGCTGAATAATAATGAAGGTGAGGACGCTGATCGCCAGCATCGTCGGGATCATGATGAGAATGCGGCGCACGATGAAGGTCAGTATCGCGGGCCTCCGAAGGCGCTGCGCCGGCACAAGCCCGATATATCAAACAGCGAGCGCATCAATCCAGCTTGAACCCAATGCGCGCCGCCTCGTCGATACGGCCGAGAAAAATCGGCGCCTCGGCGAAATATTCGTCCGTCGCTTTTCGCGACCCCTCATAGGCGCCGTAATCGTCGATAATCAAGGCGCCCTGGCGCGACAGTCTCGGATAGAGATGGATCAGCTCGTGGCGGGTCGAGCGGTACCAATCGGTATCCAGCCTGAGCAATGAAATCTGTTCGGGCGCGGTCGCCGGGATGGTTTGTTCCACATCGCCTTCGACAAAATGCAGCTTGTCTTCGGGATAGCCGGTGGCCGCCATGTTGGTGCGCACTTCCGCCAATGACGCATGCGCCCATTCGTTGTAGCCGTCGCGCTGGAACGCCTGCCAACGCGAAACCTGTTCCATACCGTCCTGGCTGCGCACATCGACTTTTTCGGGCGCGGTCATGCCGGCGTAGGTGTCGTAGAGATAAATATCGCGAGTCCGGTCACCTAGGGCATCCAGCGTCAGCGCGATCATCATCGACGAGCCGCCGCGCCAAATGCCGCACTCCACCATGTCGCCGGGGATGTCGTTCCGCGACAAATATTTGACCGTCTGATAGAGCGTATACATGCATTCAACCGACGTTAGCGTATAGGCGCGCGTGCGATCATAGAGCGCGACAAATTCCGGTTCCATGTCATGCGGCACATTCAACATCCGCCGGTGGCGGTCATACTGGGGTATTTTACGCAGCGAAAAATTATAACCCATGCGGAACGCGAGTTTGCGCAAGCCGCGCCGCACGCCGCCGCGAAACAGCGACGGCGCAAAGCCTATGTCCGCCCTTGGCGCCTCCGTCATCGGTGTGCTGCCCGTACCGGCCTCGGAACTGCGAACGCGGGCACTAGGCTTTATCCGCCAGTTTGTGCACGGTTTTGGCGGCATCGCTCGGCTCCACCGCGCGGTGAAGCCAGGGCGTCATCAGCCGGTTGACGTTAAAGAGACCTTCCAGCAGGCCCGGCACCACCACTTCGGAGGGCAGGTTCTGCTTGGGCATGGCGCGCAGCGCCGCGGCCATTTTGGCGGGATCGCGCTTGCCGTCATTGATCAGCAGCTTGGCGAGGCCGAACTCTTGCGCCCGCGAGGCGCGGATGCGTTGCTCGAGGCGCGGCTTTTCGCGCGGCACGATGAGCGCCCGTTTGTCGAACGACAGGATCTCGCAAAACGTATTATAGCCGCCCATCGCGACGACGCCCGCGGCATGGGTCATCAAGCTCTCCAAATGCGGATCGAAAGTGATGGTATCGACGCGCTCCAACCGGCTCGCGCGTTTGGCGAACCGCGCGCGCGTCTCCGGTTGCATGAACGGTCCGAGCACAAACAGTACCGGGTAGGGCAACAGCGGATCCGATTCATAGGCGCTCAGCACCCAATCGACCATTTCCTCGCCATCGCCGCCGCCGCCGGTGGTGGCGAGCAGATACGGGCGCTTGACGATGTCGAACTCCGGCATGTTTTGCGCGGTGCCGGCTTGGCGCGGCAAATAGCCGGTATAGATGATCTTGCGCCGGGTTTTCTCGCTCAGTCCCATATTTTCCAACGGTTTGCAGATCTGCGGCAGGCCGTAGACCCACATTTCGTCATACAGGTGCTCCAGCACCGGATGGACGTTCTTGGAACGCCACTCGGCGGCGAGCAGATTGGGCTCATCCATCACGTCGCGCAGGCCCAGGATCAGGCGGGTGCCGCGCTCCTTCAGCATTTCCAGGGTTTCCTTGACTTCGCCGCGCAAGCCGATCGGTTCCTTGTCGACGATGAACACGTCGGGATCGAATATGCTCGCTGTGTGCTTGATGATGGAGCTGCGCAGCATCAGCGTGTCTTCGATATCCATATGCAGGCTGAGCGAAGTGTATTCGCCGTTTCTCAGCTTGATCACACCAGGAACGCGGACGAAATCCACGCGCGTGCGAAAATCGAAACTGCCGATGATCGGCGAGCCCGACAGGATCAGCACCGTCAAATGCTTATTTTGCTCCACCAGATGATGGGCAATTGCCCGGCAGCGCCGAAGATGCCCCAGCCCGAACGTATCATGGCTGTAGATCAGTATTCGCGAGCTTCCCTTTTGGCCCATAAGCTTGGTTTCCCTGTGCTTTCGGCTAATTATCGAACCAGAATGTATCGGGCATGTAGATGCCTAGATGTGCCCCCGGGTTCCAATTGTATATTCCCACTTCAGGCACGTTGCGCAGGTTATCAGCCACGACCACGGGCTGTAAGACTCCGCTGATAAGTCCGATCGTAAACACGTTGTCGGCATGCAGGTCGAGAATTTCATGCCATATGCGCTCGCGCTCCGGCCCTTTGCCGACGCGGAACCATTCTTCGTGCAGTTCCAAAAGCCGCGCCGCATCGGGCAGTTCGGGCGCCACGCCGGCCATGCCGGAGGTCTCGTAATGCTGGCCCCATTTAGGCCATTGCAAGCTCGTTTGCCGGGTCGGGGCGAACTCCGCGGGGCTCATATCGGGCGTCGGCATGGCGTTTTCATAGCCGGCCCAGATCGACATTTGCGATTCGCCGGCATAGATGCGGTTGCGGAACACCTCGCGCTGCGACGGCTTGGTATAGACTTTGATGCCGATTGCCGCCCACGCGTCTCGCACCAATTCCAGCACATCCGATTGTTCGGTATCCTCGCCCGCCGTCTCGACGATGATTTCAAGCCGCCGGCCGTCGGCGAACACGCGGAAATCATCATCGTCGAAATCCGTCAGGCCGATCTCGTCGAGCAGCCGGTTGGCCGTATCGACATCGTAGCGCGCCCATTCATCGCGATAGCGCTCCTTGAACAGCGGGCTGTCGGGCAGCACCGTGTTGTTGCCCTCGATGCCGAGGCCGTAATACATCACCTGATTGATTTCATGGCGGTTGATGGCGAGCGACAAGGCGCGCCGGAAGCGAACTTCGCGAAAGAGCGCGCGCCAGGCGTCGTCCTTGACATTGAGGTTGGGGTAAAGCGCAAGACGCGCGCCGCCCGCTGTGCGCCACAGCCGCACCGTATAGCTATGCCGCTTTTCGCCTTCTTTGAGGAATGTATAGTCGCTGAAATTCAAACTGCGGGCCTGCAAATCCACTTCGCCCGAGCCGACCTTGGCGGGGATCAGCTTGCTGTCGGCCACCGTCATGGTGACTTCGTCGAAATAGGGCAGCTGGCGCCCGTTCGGATCGACGCGGTGGAAATAAGGATTGCGCAGGCCGAGGAAACGGGTCGCCGGCGGCCGGGTGGTGTTGATCCAGGGTTGCAATGTAGGCAGGTCGGGATTGTCGAATTTGTACTGATTGTCCTTGGTATTGTGTTCGGCGGCCCAATTCCGCATCAGCCGGCTGGTGAGCGCGCTCTCTTTCTTTTTCTTCTTTTTATAGGCGTCGTGAAACTGTTTGAGATAATGCGCCGGGCGATAGATGAACAACGGCGCCGCGCCGGCGAGCGCCGGCAGAAATGTCGGATTGGGCTGGGTCCAGCTGTAGCGCACGGTGGTTTCGTCGATAATCTCGACCACCGGCAGCTCATTGTTCACCCGGAGCGCGCGCGGCGGTCCGGACGGCGAGAGCTCTTCATTGTTGGCGACGTCCTCCCAGTAATAGCGGAAATCTTCGCTGGTGAACGGGTGGCCGTCGGACCATTTATGCCCTTCGCGAAGTTTCAGCGTGTAAACGCGTTCGTCCTCGACGATCACATCGGCCAGGATGTCCGGTACCAACTCCAGCGTTTGGCGATAGGTGACGAGGCGGGCATAGCCATAGACCGAGAACATTTTCACATCTTTGGAACGGTGGATCAGCATGCGCCATTGGCCGCCATGGCGGCCCGCCACCAAATTCTCGCCGTCCATGGCAATCACCCGCGGCTCGGCCGGCAGGCGTTCGGCGATGGCCGGAAGTTCGCCGGCTTCAACCCGCGCTTCGAAGGCCGGCGCCTCGATATAGCTGAGCGTCTCCGCGCGCGCCGCGCCGCCGATGAGGCCGGCGAACATCACGGCCAGCAGCGCGCCGGCGGACAATTTTATCGCACTGGAATTTTGAACAAACACGAAATCGCAACTCCGGAATCTGGCCTAGCGGCAATTCCCGATGGCGCGCGCGATGTTCCACGCCGCAAACCCGCCGCGCCGCAATTCGCACATGCTATCCCCTGCCCGCATTCGCGCGCCAATCGCAACCATTCGTTCGCTCCCTGAATTCCGGCCGCTGCCTTCATTCACGTCTTGTTGGCTCCGCCGCCGGTTGGCCGCCGGAGCCCGGCGAGGGTATCATATAGGCCCTCGCCGGTCGAACAAATCAATCGCTCTGGTAAGCCCGCGCTTTCGCCGTTTATCATTGCGCCGGAGCCATTTAGGCGTAGGCCGCCGGTCCCATAGGTAGGCAGTATGGTAGATAGCCGTCTCGATCAATTCATTCGCCGCATCAAGGCGCAGCGCGCCTGCCTAAATATGGCGGCGGGGCTGATCTCCGGCATGAGTGGCCCGATATTGGAGCTTGGCCTCGGCAACGGACGCACCTACGACCATCTGCGTGAGCTATTCCCGGCCCGCGACATCTATGTATTCGAGCGCGATGTCGCCGCTCATCCAGATTGCATTCCTGACGAGACCCATCTTTTGCACGGCGACTTCAAGGAGACGGTGCCCGGCGCGCTGGCACGCATCGGCGCGCCGGCCGCTCTAATACATGGCGATATTGGCAGCGCCGATTCGGCGCGCGACGCCGAGCTTGCGGCTTGGCTGGGGCCGGCGTTGCGCTCTTTGGCCGCGCCCGGTGCGGTGATTCTCAGCGACCGCGCGATCGGCGATGCGGTATGGCCACCGGAGCCGCTGCCGCGCGATGTCGCGCCCGGAGTCTACTTCATGTACCGCGCCGTGGCGCTCCATTAGAGCAAATCCCGACCAGGTGGAATCACCTGCGACGACGATTTGCTTCAATTCCAAAGAGATGGAGGGGCAAGTTTTATTCCGGAAGATGGGCGAAATATTCCGCCTCGATGACCTCTTCCTCGCCTTCGCCGGCGCCCGGCCGCATCCATGCCAACACCAGCGCCGAAGTGCCCTTCTTCTGAAAATATTCCAGATTCATCGGATACCACGTGTCTGCTTCGACTGTGATGTCGGCAGGACCGACCAAGCGGTCCGAAAGCTTGCGCGGATCCTCGAGGATCGGATCGCTGTTGTCCTCGCCAACCCAAAGACGCATTCCGTCATTAACCAAAGCGAGAAGCTGGAATTGCCCTGATTCCGGAAACCGGACAAAGCCGGTAATGATGGCGACGACAATCGAGCCGCGATCCGTGCCCAGCACCGGACCCTGCTCATTGGCGACAAAATCCAAATTCGCCAGCGGCGCGCCTGGGCCGGGATCCTTGTGATCCAACCAGGCATAAAGCTCGTCGAGAACATCCAGTTTCAAATAGTAATAATCGACGGCGAGGCCCGGCTCGAGCGCATCGGCTTCGGGTTGCGGGTCGGCGGGCTGGGCGCTGTCGGCCAAGGCGGCGGGTGACAGGAGCGCCACCGAAAGCATCAGTGAGAGCGCAAAAGCCAGACACGCCGATGTGCTGAGGTTCTTGTGTGCGGCTAGTTTATTCATTCTTGTGGCCTCCTCACGATGCTGCGGCGGTGATGCCTTTCGCCCGGACGGGATCCGCGCGCACGAAATGTTCGGGCTCGAATTCGACCAAATCCAAAGTGCCCGTGCCGTCGATGGTGAAAGGCTGCGGCCAGGCCGCGGGCAGTGAGGCTTTGCCTTCCATGAGCGCGCTCAGATCGAGCTTGTTGTCGAGATTGGGCTCCGGCACGGCGCTGAGCAGCGCCTTGGTGTAAGGGTGAATGGGGTTCTGAAACAATTGCTCGCGCGGCGCGATTTCGACCAGCCGCCCGGCGCACATCACGGCGATGCGCTGGGCGATGTAATCGACCACCGCGAGATTGTGCGAGATGAAAAGATAAGTCAGGCCCAATTTGTCCTGCAAATCCTTGAGCAAATTCAGCACTTGCGCCTGGATCGACACATCGAGCGCCGACACCGGCTCGTCGCAAATAATCATTTCCGGGCGCAACGCCAGCGCGCGGGCGATGCCGATGCGCTGGCGCTGCCCGCCCGAGAAGCTGTGCGGATAGCGCCGGAGGTAGCGCGGGTCGAGGCCGACAAGGCGCATCAATTCCTGGACGAATTCACGCCGCTCCTGCTTGTCGCCCACGCGGTGAATGATCAGCGGCTCGGCGACGATGTCGTAGACCGTCATGCGCGGGTTGAGCGAGCCGAACGGGTCCTGGAAAATGAACTGGATTTTGCGCCGGAACGGAATGAGCTGCGCCGTGGAGAGCGCGCGCACATCGATTTCTTGCCCCCGGTCGTTGAATTTGATCTCCCCCGAATCCGCTCCGACGGCGCGCAGGATCAATTTGCTGAGCGTGGTCTTGCCGCAGCCGCTTTCGCCGACCAGGCCGAGACATTCGCCGCGCCGCACTTCGAAACTGACATCGTCGACCGCGCACAAGGTCCCCGCAGCCTTGTCGCCGAACAGCCCGGCCTTACGGATTATGAAATTTTTGGTGACATGGGAGACCTTGAGCACTGCCTGATCGGCACCGTCTGCGTGCGGCTCGATCTTGCCTTTTTCCAGAAACGTCCCGGTTTCGGCCTTGATTTCGCGGATCGGCACCAGCCGCTCTCCGGGTTCCATGCCGAAGCGCGGCACCGCGCGCAACAGCGATTTCAGATAGGGGTGCTCGGCATTGCGGAAGATATCCTCCACCGTGCCGCTTTCCATCAGCTTGCCGTGATACATGACGACAACCTCATCGGCGACATTGGCGACGACGCCGAGATCATGAGTGATCATCAGCACCGCCATGCCGAGCTCGCTCTGCAGGTCCTTCAACAATTTGAGGATTTGCGCCTGGATGGTGACGTCGAGCGCGGTCGTCGGTTCGTCGGCAATCAGCAGCGCCGGGCGGCAAATCAGCGCCATGGCGATCATCGCGCGCTGACGCAAGCCGCCCGAAAGCTCGAACGGATAGGTTTTCAAGGCGCGTTCGGGGTCGGGAAACCCGACCAGGCGCAAGATTTCCTGCGTCGTGCTTTTAATCTCGTCCTTGCCGGCATCGCAGTGCAGGCGAAACGCTTCGCCGACCTGATTGCCGATGGTGTGGAGCGGCGACAGCGATGTCATCGGCTCCTGAAAGATGATCGAGATGCGCCCGCCGCGGATTTTTCGCATGCGCGCGCTGTTGGGATTGAGTTGGGCGATGTCGATGGGCGGGCCATCTTGGGCTGGATCGTCGAGCAGAATCTCGCCGCCCTCGATGCGCGCCACCTTGGGCAGGATTTGCATGATGGATTGCGAGACCACCGATTTTCCCGAGCCGGATTCGCCGACCAACGCCACCGTGCCGCCCTTGGGAATGCGGAACGAAATGCCGTCGACCGCCTTGATGATCCCTTCGGCGACATGGAAGTGGACCTTGAGATCGTTGACTTGCAGCAGGTCGGTCACGGCGCGCCTCCGCAGCTGTTCTCGGCGGCATTTGCTTCGGCCGAATCGAGCACGCCGAGCGCCATCAAATTCTGCATCGTTCCCGGGTCCAGTTCGAGCGCCCGCGCTCGCGCCTCGCGGGCGGCGCGCGCCACCACCTTATCGAATCCATCGAGCGTGGAATCGAGCCGGATTGTGCGTTTCTCTCCTCTCAGGCGAAGCTGCATCCACCCTCCATGGCGGTCCCGTCTGGTCGAAAAATAGCTCAACTTGACCTCGCGCAATTCGCTCCAGGGAACAGTGAAGCTCCACAGGCTGCGTAAGGTTACACCGCCGTTCGAGACCTCGACAAATGTATCGTGCCGGATCGCGGTGCGCAGGCCAAACACGAAAAACAGAATGGCGAACCCGATAAGAACGCCCGTAACCGCCGCAAGCGGTGTGACCAGGGCCAGGGGAACCAGGGTGAAGGCGAGGCCGAGGGCGGCATAGAAATAATCCAGCGCGATCGCGCGGGCGGGATAGCGCAAGCGTTGGCCGGTTTGGTCCATTACGCCGCGCCTCTGCCGAACAGCATAGCGGGATCGACCCATTCGGCGCCGGGATGGTCCGACGTGCGGGCGAAAAATTCCGCCAAGAAGCGCCACGTCGCCTCGTCCTGTTGTAAATGATGGCTGAGCAGGCCGGTCGGCTCGCCGCCATCCGCCCTGCCCCCGCGGCGCGCCGCCAAATGATTGCAGGCGAGCGTCAACGCCTCGGCCTCGCCGAGAAACGCAGCACCTTGCCGCCAATTGAGTATATCGACATGGCAATTGATCCGCTTGAGGCCGTTCTCCGGCGCCGTCGCCTCGCGTGCGCCATAGGTCGAGATCGCGCCATAGCCGAGCGCTGGCAGGCGCGGGATCAATTCAGGTGCGATGCGGTTCCACGGCGGCACCAGCGCCGGCAGGAATTGATTCGCGAACCGCGCCGATAAAATCGCCTGCCCGGCGCGCAACTGACTCTCGCATAATTCCGAAGGGTGGCTGCCGCCCAACTCGATCTTTTTCTCGTTCTCACGGGCATGATTGGCATGGGTGTAGCCATGTTGCACGACCCAGCATTGCGCTGCCGCGCCGGCGCCAATCAGTTGCGCGGCGGCGTCGCTTAACGTCGCGGGAATAACCGCCATTACCAGCGGCGGCGCATCGCCGCCGGCGAGGCCGAGCAACCTGCGAAGCGCCGGCGAATCTTCCGCTGCGTCATCGTCGCGCCACCACAGGCCGGCACGCCGCCCGTCCCCGGCCCAGGCGTTGAGCTCATCGTCCAAATCCTGCCAACCGGTCATATCGATACCGTTTCGGAAATAATTCGAGCGCTCTCGCCGGCGCCGGCGACGCCGATCTCGAGCTCCGGACGCGGCGCCGCCCAGGCCGCATCGACCGCGGCAGCGAGCCGCTCCGGCGTCAATCCGTCTTCGCGCACCACTTGCGCCAAGCCCGCCGCCGCCATGCGCTCGGCGCGCAGCGCCTGCTCGGTTTCGCCTGGCGCCGCGAACGGCACAAGAACCGCGCGCACCCGCGCGCTTACGACATCGAGCACGGTGTTGTAGCCGGCCTGTGAAATCGACAAGGCGGCGGCTTCGAGAAGGGCGGGAAAATCCGCGCGCGCCCGTTCCACAACTGTGCCGTCATGCGACAGGCGCTTCAGCGCATTGTACCATTCCGCCGGTAGATTGGGGCCCGCCAGCAGGCGCCAGCGCCGGTCCGCGAGCGCGCTTATCTCGCGCGCTTCCATCGCGGTTTGCAAGAGATGGGCGCCGACCGCGCCGCCGCCCGCCGAGACGATAACTTCTCCCGAGCCGCCATAAGGCCCGCCCGGGCCGACGGCGCCGATATAGCCGGTGTAGCGGATCAGGTGGGAAATGCGCGCGGTCTCCGGAAAGCTCGCCTCGAAGGGAATCAGCTCCGCATCGCCATGCACGAGGACGGCGCGGTACCAGCGCAGCACAAGCTCGGCCATCTCGCTGCTGCGCGCCGGCTCGCTCCGTTCGGTCAAAATGTCGCGAACGGAGGCAAATATCGCCGGCTTTGGCCGGGATTGATGCGCGGCCTCCAGCAGCGGCAACAACTCGGCAGCGAATTGGCGCCGCCCGAACGGGTACATTTCGGTGATCACCACATGCGGCCGGTGCGTGCGGTAAAGGCTGAGCAAGCGCTCGCGGCGCTGGGCGCGGAAGGCGCCGTCGGGTTTCTGACCGTTGGCGTCCACGGTGGCCGAGAAAGTGGCGTCGGTGGCGCGCAGCGGCGGCAATTGCTTAAATTTTGCGGCGCCTATATCGAGCCCCTGCAACGGCATGCCGCCGGACACGAGCATGGTGTCGAAATCACGCGCCGCCAAAGCCCGGGCGAGAGCGGCGGCGCGGCGTAAATGGCCGATTCCGAGAAGATGCTGCACCCAGATAAGCGCCCGCGCCCCGCTCATCACGCGCCTTCGGAAGCGATCAGACTCACATTGCTGCGCTCCAGGCTGGGCCGGCCTTCGCCATCCAGGTGGAACAGCTGGGCGCTGTTCCAGTCGAACTTGAGCGGCGGGCGGCCGAGCATGTCCCAGCCCACGGCGCGGGCAAAGAGTGCGCGCACGATGCCCTTGTGACAGACGCCGATCACCGTCTGCTTCTCGGCCGCAATCGCGCGCAGCCAGGGTGCGAGGCGCTCCTGCAATTGGCGCGGGCTTTCGCCGCCGGGCGCAGAT
>PTKB01000240.1 GCA_002937555.1 Alphaproteobacteria bacterium MarineAlpha10_Bin2
TCGGGATGGGTAAAGCCGAACATCAGGCAATAGGCAGCGCCCACTTCCGGCGCCGCGAAACACTCGGTCACCGCCGGCAGCAGAACGCAGGCAACCACCAGTTCGGGCGCGCGGTCGTGATCGGAAAGACGGGCATAAAGCAGCGATTCCGAGTGCTGGTAGCGCGACGGCGACAGCGGCCGGGCGGTGGCGTAAAATTTGCCGGCGGCGAGCAGATGATCCTGCAAATTGCGCCCGACGCCCGGCAGATCAACGCACGGCGCAATGCCCACATCGTGTAATTCCTCCGCCGGTCCGATGCCCGAATGCATCAGCAACGCCGGTGAGCCGATGGCGCCCGCCGCGAGGATGACGGATCGCGCGGCGATTATTTCCTTTGTTTCCCCGTGTTGGCTGACCTCGACGCCGCGGCAATGGTTGCCGCTCGCAAAGAGAAGCCGTCGCGCCTGGCAATGCGCGAGGACGGTGAGATTCTCCCGTGCCAGAGCCGGCGCCAAATAGGCATCGGCGACGCTTTGCCGTTTGCCCTCGACGATGGTCAAGGTGTTGAGCGTCGGTCCGGCGAGCCGCGCGCCGTTATGTTCATCCGTGGCCTCGAAGCCTCATTCTTCGCCGACGGCGATGAAGCTCAAGGTCAAAGGGTTCGGTTGGTCGGGAATGAGGAGCGATAAGGGCCCCGTAGCGCCATGATAGGGCGACGCGGCAAAACTGCTGGTTTCCGAGCGGATGAAATAGGGCAACAAGTCGGAAAAACCCCAGCCCGTGCAACCGGCCTCGACCCAGCGGTCGAAATCCGTCGGGTGGCCGCGCACATGCGCCATCGCGTTTAGGCAGCTGGTGCCGCCAACGAGCTTGCCGCGCGGCCACGCATGGCTACACCCGGCGGTTTGGAATTGGCGCTGCGTGCGATAATTCCAATCGAACGCTGCACCGACAAGGAACGGCCATTGCGTCGGATCGGTAATTGCCGGATCGTCCGCCTCGATCAGCGCGACGCGTGTGTTTGCGTCTTCGCTGAGCCGGGCGGCAAGCACACAGCCCGCGCTGCCCGCGCCGACAACGACGTAATCGAACCGGTTCGTTTGCGCCATGGCAGGGGATAATGGCTTACCCACCGGTGCGATGCACGGTATATTGGCGCCCGGCATTCGGGAGGTATCCGCGCATGGAAAATTCACCGATCAAAGCGCCGACCATGACTTTGACGTCCGGCCCGGTGGCGATCTATCCGCGCGTCCAGGAAGCGCTGTCGCGGCCTGTTCCTTACGATTACGACCCCTATTTTCAAGATTTTTACGAACAGGTCAGCTTGAAGGCCGGCAAGGCGATGCGCAGTGACAAGCCGGCGATCATCTTGCATGCAGAGCCGGCAGTCGCGATAGAGGCGGCGGCGGCATCGCTGATCTCGGCGCAGGATACCGTTCTGAACCTGGCTTCGGGTGTTTATGGCAAGGGCTTCGGCTATTGGGCGGCACGCTATTGCAAGCGGCTGACGGAAGTGGAAGTCGCCTACAACGAGGCCATCGACCCCGAACAGGTGGCCGAGGCTCTGCGTGCCAACCCGGATGTCACCATCGTCTCGACCGTTCATCACGATACGCCGTCAGGCACCCTCAATCCGGTCAACGAGATCGGCGAAGTGGTGAAAGCGCATGGCGCGCTCCATTTGGTCGACGCCGTTTCCTCGTTTGCCGGCATGGATATTCACCCCATTGATTGCGCAGCGGACATTTTCATCACCGGTCCGGGCAAATGCCTCGGCGGCTCGCCGGGTCTCTCCGTCCTCGACGTCAGCGAGGCCGCCTGGGCGCATATGGAAGGCAACGAAACCTCGCCCCGCGCATCCGTCCTCAGCCTGCTCGACTGGAAGGACGCGTGGCGTAAGGAGAATGCCTTTCCGTTCACACCGTCGGTGGCGGAAGTGCAGGGTCTCGACGCCGCGCTCGATCAGTATCTCGAAGAAGGACCGGAAGCGGTGTGGCGCCGTCATGACCTGACGGCGCGGGCGTGCCGGGCCGGCATCAAGGCGATGGGACTGGAGCTCTGGCCGGCGCGGGAATCAATCGCCGCGCCGAGCACCACGGCGGTCACTATCCCCGGCGATCTGACCACCAAGCAAATTCACAGCGCGGCGCGGCAAACTTACGGCGTCACGCTCTCCGCCGGCCGCCACGAGACCTATGACAAGCTGATCCGCATCGGCCATATGGGGCCGGTGGCGGAACCGATATACGCCATCGCAGCCGTGGCAGTGTTTGGCGCCGCCGTACGCCAGCATGGCATCGCCGCGGATGTGGGCGCCGGTGTCGAGGCGGCGATGGCGGAAATACCGAACGGGACATAAAACTGAATTCAACGGGAGCGCCAAACTAATGAACCGATTTAACGGGCAGACCGCCATCGTCACCGGTGCGGCGCGCGGCATTGGCCGGGCAATCGCCGAGCGCTTAGCGTCCGAAGGCGCTACCGTGGCGCTGGCCGACATCAACGAAGCCGGCGTGCAAGCGGCCGCGGATGAGATCGGCGGCGCAAGCTTTGCCGTCGCCACAGATATCGCCGAGCCCGAATCGGTGACGGCACTGCACAGCGCGGTTATCGACAAAACCGGCCAGCTCGATGTGCTGGTCAATGCCGCCGCTATCGTTCCCTTTGTTCCCTGGGACGATCTCACCTTCGAAGAGTGGCGCCGCGTCATGCGCGTTAATCTCGACGGCATTTACCTGATGTGCCGCGCCGCCTCCGATCTCATGCGGCCGCGCAAATATGGCCGTATCGTCAATATCGCGTCGAACTCGATTTTTGACGGCACTCCCAACATGGCGCATTACGTCGCCTCGAAGGGTGGCGTGCTGACTTTCAGCCGCTCGCTCGCGACCGAGCTTGGCGGCGACAAGATTACCGTTAACTCGGTCTGCCCGGGCTTGACGGACACGGAGGGTGTTCAGGAATCACCGCACAAGGATGCCTTCGAATTCGTCGACATGCTGCAGGCGATCAAGGGCACCGGCACGCCGGCCGATATCGTGCCGGCGGTGGCTT
Source organism: Alphaproteobacteria bacterium MarineAlpha10_Bin2 (assembly GCA_002937555.1). Classification (GTDB taxonomy): domain Bacteria; phylum Pseudomonadota; class Alphaproteobacteria; order UBA828; family UBA828; genus PTKB01. The sequence goes on from PTKB01000240.1 coordinate 3,040, forward strand.
TCCTGGCGTCAGAAGAGGCGCATTGGATTACCGGCCAGGCGCTCGCCGTCGATGCCGGCATGATCCGCCACTAGGGCACTCAGTGCCGCGGCTCACGAATAGAAGGCAGGCGCCACCAGATAGTCCGGAAAACTTTCCGGATCGTGTGAGTAGAACAGTTCGGCGTCGTATTTCTCGGCGAGATCCTTGAGGCGCTGCATGGATTCGAGACTCGCCACCGGATCGAGGTGGAAGCTCGAGATGCACATCAGATCCATATTTTTCTTGCTGTAGCACGCATCGGCGGAAAACAGCATCGGCCGG
>PTKB01000241.1 GCA_002937555.1 Alphaproteobacteria bacterium MarineAlpha10_Bin2
GAGCCGTAGAGCGCCGCCAACAGGGCACGCTCGGCGGCAACGCGCCGGGCGCTGTCGCCGTCGTTGAGCGCTGCGAGATAGGTCCGGCTGCGGTTGTCATCGGCGCGGCATTCGACGCCGATGGCGCCTTGCGCGACGGCAGGCAACATGTCCTCGGGCGCCAACGCGGCGGCGATATATTCCATGCTACCCAGCCGTTTCAAACCTGCGACCGCCAACAGCGTGGCATCGATTTCGCCTTCTGCCACCTTGCGCGCCCGGGTCGCCACATTGCCGCGCAGCATCGTGATCTCGAGATCGGGCCGGACATGCAGCAGCTGCGCACGGCGGCGCAGCGAAGCGGTACCGACACGCCCGCCTTGAGGCAAGTCCGCGAGGCCGCTCAGGCCGGCGCCGATCAGCGCGTCGCGCGGGTCTTCGCGCGGTAGTATACAGGCGATCTCCAATCCATCCGGCAGCCAGGTCGGCATATCTTTCATCGAATGCACCGCCATATCGATGGCGCCGGCGCTGAGCGCCTCTTCGATCTCTTTGGTAAACAGGCCCTTGCCGCCGATTTCGGCGAGCGGCCGGTCGACAAACTTGTCGCCGCTGGTTTTGATGACATGCGTCTCGATGGCGCCGTCTTGTGCCAGTTCGTCATGCGCTGCGCCCAAGCGGGTGCACACCTCGTTCGCTTGGGCAAGGGCGAGCGGGCTTCCCCTTGTGCCAATTTTTAGCGGCAAGCCGATTGTCACGCTGTTTAGCTCCCGTATGTGTCCCTCGCCTTCATACACGGCAGGTGGGGAGAAAGGCAATTTGGGGCTGGACCCGAAGGCCACGCGGGAAGCACTATGAGGCGCCTGCGACAATGCAAGGAAATGCCCCATGGATCAGAATTACGACGATATTGCGCGCGCCCTGTGGACCTATTTGGACGGTCTTTACGAGGGCGATACGGAAAAACTCGGCAGCGTCTTTCATCCTGTGTGCCATCTGTTCTCCAACACCGGCGGCGAGTTTCTCGATTGGCCGCGCGACAAATGGTTTGAGGTGGTGAACGGGCGCCCGACGCCGAAGAGCCAAGGATTGGCGCGCCATGACCGCATCATATCGATCGACATGTCGGACGAGACGACGGCGCTGGCCAAGCTCAATTGTGCCATTCCGCCGCGCTATTTCACCGATTATCTGACTCTCCTCAAGCTCGATGGCAGATGGCAGATCGTCTCCAAATCTTTCCGTTCCGAGATCCACGAATAGGACGCCGGCACAGCCCAATCCATGCTGGTCCTTGGCATCGAAACGAGTTGCGATGAGACGGCGGCGGCGCTGGTCACCGACGGGCGCGAGATCTGCGCCAATATCGTGTTGTCGCAGCTTGACGAGCATGCGCCCTATGGCGGCATCGTGCCCGAGATCGCGGCGCGCAGCCATATCGAGCATCTCGACGGCGTCATCGCCCGCGCGATGAAAGAGGCCGGCGCGGAATTCGGCGATCTCGACGGAGTCGCGGCGACCGCCGGTCCCGGCCTGATCGGTGCGGTGATGGTCGGGTTGATGACCGGCAAAGCAGTGGCGGCGGTGCATGATCTGCCACTGGCCGCAGTCAATCATCTCGAAGGCCATGCTTTGAGCGCCAGGTTGAGCGATGCGGATTTGCAATTTCCCTACCTTCTGCTGCTGGTCTCGGGCGGCCATTGCCAGTTCTTGGCGGTTGAGGGCGTGGCGCAGTACAGGCGCCTCGGCACCACAATTGACGATGCCGCCGGCGAAGCCTTTGACAAGGCGGCCAAGCTGTTGGGCCTCGGCTACCCGGGCGGGCCGGCGATCGAGCGCGCGGCAAAGGACGGCGACGGTGCGCGCTATGATCTGCCGCGCCCGCTCAAGGGCCGCAAAGGCTGCGATTTCTCCTTCTCCGGCCTGAAGACCGCGCTCTTGCATAAAGTGCGCGCCTTGGAAAACGGCCTCGACGACACTGCCCGCGCCGATCTTGCCGCCGCCTTTCAGCAAGCGGTGGCCGACGTGGTGATCGACCGCGGAAAAAACGCCATCCGCGAGTTTCTGGCGGCCTACCCCAAGGGGCGTGCGCTCGTTGCGGCCGGCGGCGTGGCGGCCAACAGCCTGTTGCGCACGCGCTTAAAATCCCTGGCGACCGAGAACGGCCTCACCCTTGGGGTGCCGCCGCATGCGCTTTGCACGGACAATGCGGCGATGATCGCTTGGGCCGGTATCGAGCGCTTTGGCCAAGGGCTTGTGGACGATCTCGATGCCGTGCCGCGCGCCCGCTGGCCTTTGGACAGCACCGCCAAACCGCCGCCCGGCGCTGGCAAACCGGGAAAATTAGGTCCCAAGGCCTAGCGGCGGACGTCCGGTGATAAATTCGGAAAATTGTAGCTGCTGCGGGTGCTGCAGCTAAGCCCGCATCGTCACGCCCAAGGCGGTGACGATATCCCTCCTGCCGTGAGAACTATTTGCGTTCAGCCGAATAAACGATAACGCAGACGAAGCGGATCGGAGTCTCGATCAGGTTTTCCGGGCCATGCGCCGCCTCGGCGTCGAAGAACAGCGAGTCTCCCGGCCCCATGGCATAGGTCGCGCCGCCGTGGTGATAATCCATGCGGCCTTCGAGCATATAAAGAAACTCCGTGCCGGCATGTTCGAAGGCGGGGAACACTTCCGATTTGTCGGTGAGTGTGATGACGAAGGGCTCCATGGTGATCTCGTCGCCGAGCGAATGGCCGAGCACGCGGTATTCATGACCGGCGCGGGTGCCGCGGCGCTGAATCTTGAGACCGCCACCGGCCGCCACGAAGGTCGCGTCGCGGCGTTCCTCGAAGCGGCGCATGAGCGCCGTGACGGAAACGTTGAGCGCCGATGCGAGCGACTGCAGTGTGGCGAGCGACGGCGATGTCAGGCCGTTCTCGATCTTCGACAGCATGCCGGATGAGAGGCTCGCCAAATCGGCAAGCTCCGTCACGGTCATATTATGCTTTTGGCGTAGTTGCCGGACTTCGCGCCCGATACACATTTCCAGACGGTTGACGCGCTTGCTGCGTTCCGCCACGGATTCGAACTCGGCGATCTTATTGCCTTGTTCTTCGAACATGCCGGTATTCCCATTTTTGAAAGCAAAGGCCGCGACGTTCGACCTCGCCGCAACCTACACCGCCTGCGCGCTTAGCGGGGCAATTAAATAAACCAGCATTCTTTCCTTAAAGGAAAATAATATTCATTTAGTTGATTTTTCCTGTCAGGAATGTTATATTCCTCACATTAGACAAACATCGCAGAGGAGCATGCGCACATGTGTGGAATCGTCGGTTTGTTTCTCAAGAATCCAAGGCTTGAAAACTCTCTCG
>PTKB01000242.1 GCA_002937555.1 Alphaproteobacteria bacterium MarineAlpha10_Bin2
CGCATGTACAGGCGCTGTCGCGCGCGCGTTCGTCGCGCCAGCGATAGATGCGCTGCCGGGCCGCCGCGTTTTCGTCGCCGTCGCTCATTTGTGCTCCGGGGCGGCGCTCAAAATGGCGCGGCCAAGGCGTCCGGCATGAGGATCGTGGTGCGCTTCATCAGCCGCGGGTGGCGCCCATCGAACGGATCACGGCGATGCATGGTGCGCGCATTGTCCCACAAGATGCCATCGCCCGCCTGCCAGTCATGGGCGTAGACGAACTCGGGGCGCACGGAAAATTCGAACAGCCTGTCGAGGATGTCGCGGCTTTCCGTTTCCGGGAGGCCGATGATCTCGGTCGTCATGCCGGGGCATATATAGAGGGATTTGCGCTTGGAGTAGGGATGGGTGCGCACCATAGGGTGGGTGACGTCCTGGGTGCGCGCCTTTTGGGTTTTGCTGGTCGGCACGCTGTAAGAGCGGTTGAAATGCTCATAGGACTGCACCGCGCGGCGGCCTTCGATGCGCTGCTTGAGATCATCCGGCAACGCCTCATAGGCCGCCGCCATGTCGGCGAAATAGGTGCGGCCGCCTTCGGGCGGAACTTTCACGGCGTAAATCAGCGAGCCGAGAGCCGGCTTGGGCAGATAGATTTGATCGTAATGCCAGCCGACGTCGCGATCCGCCAAAATACCGAGTGGCTCGCCATTAGCTTTTTGCATGTTGGAAACGAAGAGTATTTCGGGGAAGTCGGGAGAGAGATATTCGGTGCGCACGTGAATCTCGAGTTCGCCGAAGCGCCGGCTGAGCGCGGTTTGGGCACCCTCGCTCAGTTCTTGGTCGCGAAACAGCAGGATGCCGTGCGTGACCCAGAGATCGCGCAAGGCGCTGAACGCCGCTTCGTCGAAGCGCGCGATGTCATCGATGCGCACCTCGGCGCCGAAGCCCGGCGTCAGTTGGCGGATATCCAGTGTCATGATTAGCGTCTAATTTCTTTGCCCGGTTAAAGTAAATTTTTCAGTAGCGGCGCCAAATGGGATTCGTAGCGTTTCCATAGTTGAACGGAATTTTTGTAAATCGGCCGCCGCACTTGCCCGACGCTTGCGGTGGCAACCGGCCGCTCCGTTTCGTGGAACGCCAAACACTCGTCGTCCCAATCCAGACCGCAAAAATCCAACAGCGCCCGAGTTTGCCCGGCCTGATCGGCGATCATCTCTTCATATTGAACATCATGGATGAAGCCGGGGAGAACGCTGTGCCAATGTTCCATCAATTTACTGTAGAGGCCGTAATAGCGTCCTAAATCGCCCAAGTCGTGAGAATATCCATGATATTGGGTGAAATAGGTTTTGAAGATTGAGAAGCAAGTGTCGCGCGAATCGCGCTGGCAATGGATCACCTTCGCATTCGGGAGCATCAGCTTGATTAGGCCATTATGTTTGAAGTTTCCCGGCATTTTGTCGGTAATAAATTGCGTCTAAGAGGCACGGGTTCGAACGGCTTGGATGTATTCGACGCCAGCGCTTTCAAACTCGGCGCCATCGGCGCGGCCAATCCATGCGGGAATATCGGCGGCATTCTGGGTGCCGACATGAGAGGCAATGACTCGGCTCAAGCTTTCCAGCTCCCCGGCGCCATGCACTCGTGGATGGCTGGCCAGGATCTGCTCCACCAGCGTCGTGCCCGAGCGCAGCATGCCGAGAACGAAGATCGGCGCCTCGTCGCGGCATCCGGTGCCTCGGTGCTTGGTGAACAGAGCGCTGTCGAAGACCTCCTTCAGCCTTTCAAAAAAATGGCCATGATCGTCAATCGAAAAGCTGCGGCTATTTCGTAGATTGCGGTTGCCCTCGGCGAAAAAGCCAAAGGCCGTGTCGTAGCGGCGCAAATCTTCGTACGCCTTGCCCAGGCCGAACGCCAAATGCATCCGCTGGCCGTCACCGAATGCCGACTTGGCATAGGCGTGCTCCATGGCGCGGATGTCATCGTCATGTTCGGTATGTTTTTTCATGCTCGCCAAATGCAGATGCACCTCGGCGAAATCGGGCTTGAGAGCGAACGCCTGACGGCAACTGGTGATCGCCGCATCGAGCTTGCCCAATTCAGCAAACGCCGTGCCCAGATTGCAGTGCGTCTCGGCGGAATCGGGCCTGAGTGCGAGGGCTCGTCGAAAGCTGGCGACACCCTCAGCGGGCCGGCCTAAGTCCTTCAGCGCATTACCAAGGTCGCTGTGCGCCTCGGCGATATCCGGCTTGATGGTAAGCGCCTTGTGATAACTCGCCACGGCCTCTTCGAACTTCCCCAGGACCCGGAGCGAATTACCAAGATTGCTGTGTGCCTCGGCGAAATCGGGCTTGATAGCGAGAGCTTTGTGATAGCTGTCCACGGCCTCATCGAGCTTGCCGAGGCCCCGGAGCGCATTGCCGAGATTGCTGTGCGCGGAGGCGTAATCGGGCTTGATGGCGAGGGCCCGGCGATAGCTGGCTACGGCCTCATCGAACTTCCCCAAGTCCTTGAGCACTTTACCAAGGTTGCTGTGCGCCTCGGCGAAATCGGGTTTGATGGCGAGGGACTTGGTGATGAGATCAACGGCAACGTCGTTCTTTCCCTCCTGATGGGCGATGACGCCGAGCAGATGCCAGGCGACAGGCTGACGCGGATCAGTTTGCAAAATTTGTTGATAAATGCTCTCGGCCTGAGGCAAACGGCCCGCCGCGTGGTGCTCCAGTGCGCGTGCGAGTTCGTTCTGGGTGGTTCGATTCGATTGGTCGGGAGCGCGGTTTTTTGCTTGCCCAGGCTTGGCGCGCTTGGCTGCTTTCTCGGTGTTATCCACTGGCGGTGCTTTTCTGCCCCAGTTCCGATCGGAATCAACCATAAACCATAGATTTTGCAATGAGAAGCGGCCGCTTGATGCAACAATCGGGTGGTTGAGATTCTGCTGTTGGCCTTGGCTCCATTGTATGGCACGAAGGAGCAACGCCGTAATCGAACCATCACCATCCACCGGACACCATCGGGGCACGTGCTGGCCTAGAGGAGACATCAATGCATTGGGTATTACTGACAGCCGCCATCGTGCTGGAGGTGGCCGGCACCACGAATATGAAGCTTTCCGAAGGGTTCACGCGGCCCCTGCCGAGCGTTCTGATCTTCGTTTTTTACGGCCTCAGCTTCACGGCGTTTACCTTTGCCCTCAAACGGCTCGATCTCAGCATGAGCTACGCGATTTGGGCCGGGGCCGGCACCGCGTTGATCGCAGGAATCGGCATCATCTGGTTCAAGGAACCGGTCACCGCGCTCAAGATCGCTTCGGTGTTGCCACCGGTTTTCAGGCCGAACTGGGTGCC